>JBCDHF010000549.1:0-2830 GCA_038750375.1 Cyanobacteria bacterium P01_H01_bin.15 | reverse complement strand
TATCCTCCCAAGCTTTAATGCAGGACTTGGGTGGAGAGAGTGTTTTTCTGCAATGTGATCGCGAAGAATATTTTAGTCTGGATGAAGTTGGCACTCATATGCTGGCGACTCTTAACGCTAGTAAAACTGTTAGACAGGCGTATGAAACACTGCTGGCTGAGTACGATGTTTCACCGGAAAGGCTAGAGTACGACTTATTTGAGTTAATCACTAAGTTATTTACCCATGGGTTGGTGGAAATTCATTCTCCGTAAGATGCGTCATGGGACTCGTCTGTTCGGGATTGAGGGTTTATGGTTTGTTCGTGACTGGATTCTGCTCGGTTTAATCACGTTGAGCTTGAAGGGTGGGGGCTATCGTCGCACACGCCAGTGGTTGAAGGGTCTTGCCGGCACCTCTGACGCTGACGGCGTGAATTCAGACCTTCCCGTCAAAAATATTTGTCGACAATGTGCGATCGCAAGACGCAATTTCCCGTGGAATACTTGTTTACGAGGCTCTCTGCTGCTGTGGTTTTTGTTGCGTTGCCAGGGTTTTGAAAGTGAAATCTGTTTCGGGAGCGCCTATATCGATGCGAAATTTTCAGCTCATGCCTGGGTTGAATTAGGAGGACGAGTGTTGAATGATCGGCCCGATATTCGCTCTCAATATCAGGTTTTTGCCTGTTCGCCTGACTTGTTTCCTTTGTGAATGATTACTGGCACAGTATGGCTGAACCAAATCGGATGTCTAAGTATGAGCGTTCTATCGAAGATGAGGGTTGGGTCAGCTCAATTTATGGTCTAGGCATCCAGGTCAATGCCCCCTTGTCCGGAGGGATCCCAGTGGGCAAAAAATCGGATGTGGAGATCGATGTCGCCATTGAGTTGGGACCTTTTCCTGATTGGCTAGGACAAACTTTGCAGTCGGGGTCACGGCAGTCCCAATATCAATGTGAATATCAAAATAAAGACGGTACTCCTATCTATGTGTTGGATGAGCTGGATGGCGAATTTTTTCATCTTCAATACGAGCGCATTGAATTTGTCTTGACTCGCCAAGGAGACTTCATCTGGGGTCAATGGTCCGAACCCTTAACCTGGGACGATGCCAGTTTATTTGTATTGGGACCGGTTTTGGGCTTGGCGTTACGATTGCGCGGCTCTCTTTGTTTGCATTCCAGCAGTATTGCGATCACAGATAAGGCATTTGCAATTATCGGGCCGTCCGGGGCAGGGAAATCTACGACCGCAGCGGCTTTATTGGAGCGAGGATATTGTCTGCTGGGAGATGATATTCTCCCGCTGCATTTTTCTGAAGCGGGTATTTTTGCTATTCCAGGCTATCCGAGGTTGCGACTGTGGCCAACGTCCGTCGAGGCCTTAAAAACCCGGTCATTAGCGGATTGCCCGCCTTTGTCGTCCAACCATACCAAGCGTGCTCAGGATATTATCAGTACACAATTTATATCGGAGCCGATGCCCTTGAAGGCTATTTACGTCCTGGATTGGGCTTCGAAAGCGGAAAAACCCTACATTGAACCGCTCGATAAACTGCCCGGTTGGCAAGCGCTCTGCTCGAACATTTACCGCCCGGAGTGGCAAAATGCCACACAGCGGCAGCAGGAGTTTTTGCTAATGGGAAACCTCCTTAAGCAAGTTCCTTTGCGGCATCTGCGAGGTTATCGGGTACTAGATCGCCTAGAAGAACTTTGTGAAACAATTGTGGCTGACTTTAAAATGCTCGAAATGTAAGGGGCTACGCATCAAGAGCGTGACTCACTAAGTTGCCGCTTAACAACACTCATGGTCAAAAGCTTTACCGGACCGACCTGGCAACTTGCTTCCCAGAATTGCGAGGTCTAAGTCGTCAAGGGTAGAGGGTACGCTCGTTTTGATATGTTCGACGAAGTTTTCATTGGGAATCATGACACTCAATACGTACAGTCGTTCAGCTCCACCATTGCGCAGGTGATGAATTCCCGCAGACGGAACCAGAATGCTTGCGCCAGCCAATAAATTAACTTCTTTCCCGTCACAAAATGCTTTGGCCGTGCCGCTGAGCACGAAAAACATTTCGATCGCTAGCTGATGTTGATGAGTAGGAGTGCAAGCACCGGGGTCAAAAATCTCTAGGCAGATCGTAACCGAGCTGTTGGCTGAATGAGGATCGCAAAGGATCGCGATTCGGTTACTGGGCTCCGGTCCCAGGCGATAGACCGGATAGTCTCTCAAGGACCGAACGATGGGAATTTGACAAAATTCAGGCAATGGAACGCAGGTGGAAACCATTGTTTCTGCAAATGGGAGGGAGCAGCTACCAGGTCAATATAGCGAGTTCTGCTAAGAAAGAAACCGGTTTTAGAAAGATATTGATATTTCTTAAGCAGTATAAATCGGTTCCTCTAAGCATTCTGATAGGTCACCGACCCTCATAACAAAGTGACGCCTTCTAAGGTCTCGCAAGCTAATCGCCAATTCGGGTGCCTGCTAGAATCAGTTATCGCTGAATCAGTCAGACGCTATTCAACTAGATGTCAAGAATTCGACCAAAAACTTGTCATCCTGTTTTTGTATGTCAACTAGCCTTATTCCTATAGAATCAATGCTATCCAACGAATACAACATTGCTTACTTTTTAAATGTCTGCGCCTAAGTTGACAAAAATCCTTACTAGTAAAATCTTTCGATTTCTCTTTTTCGGGGGGCTTACAGCCTTATTTAATTTAGTTGTTTTCGATTATTTGATGGAGGCTTTTCAGGTCGAAACCCCATTCATGGAAAATATAGTTAATGCAGATGCGATTGAAATATCCATCATTTTTAATTTTTTTGTGTATCGTTTTGTAGTT
>JBCDHF010000548.1:0-2867 GCA_038750375.1 Cyanobacteria bacterium P01_H01_bin.15 | reverse complement strand
CCGTCCTCAAACATCCACAAAGACTATTCTTCATATACGCGGCATTCGTCAGCATCGGGATTTGCATCGCAATACTGTTCAAGGGAGCTTTTTGGGGGCTCGGCTTGGCGTTGATGAGAAGCCTCCGCCTGGAGTTCTTCTACTACGTCCCAGGCCGCCGCACATTCCTGAGAACTTGCGCCCTCAGTACTGCAAACTTCCCGCGCTTCTATTTTTTCTTGATCAATTTTTTCTTGAATATTGCTCATAAGTCCTCGTAAATGGCGAAAGGATTTAAATAAGATGCCAACAAGTTTTATGTTCTGCCACATCCTAGCGGTAATTTCCATGGGATTCAGTAGGGAGACCCGACTTTTTTTAGGCTTGCCCAATGTGTCCCCCCGATTTTTATGTCAGCATCGATGGCTCATGGCGAGAAAATGTACGTCACATTAAGATTTGAGCGTTTCTGGATCAACTGGACCCCAATTTCCTCGAGCAAAGACTATGAATTCTTTGGAATGGACGAATGCCCTCTCCACTCGCCCGTCGCTAGAAGCGGCAGTGACCGACGTTGTTGCGCAAATTAAACAAAAAATTTCGGGCACCCCAGAACTGGGAATTGTATTCATTTCGGCTGCCTTTAATAGTGAATTTTCCCGGTTGATTCCCTTACTGAAAGAGCAACTGCCTCTGAAATATGTCATTGGTTGTGGCGGCGGCGGGATTGTGGGTACGACTGAGAGTCCTCAAGAAATTGAAGCGGGCGCAGCACTGAGTTTGACGGTGGCCCACTTTCCAGAGACCACCATCACCCCTTTTTACCTCGCTCCAGACACCTTGCCAGATCTCGATGCCTCCCCGCAAATTTGGGCGAATCTGCTGCAGGTACCGACCCAAGAAAACCTCAGCTTCCTCTTGTTAGCAGCGCCCTTAGCCTCTAATGTCACAGACCTATTGGCGGGGTTAGATTTTGCCTATCCTCATGCCACCAAAGTTGGCGGACTTGCCAGCACCCTGACTCTTGGTTCCGGGAGCGGTCTCTTTCTTTATGAGCGAGATCAACCCATTTCTACCCCGTCCTTTTTTCAAGAGGGCACCGTCGGTATCGCGCTGAGTGGCCGTGTCACTATCGATGCGGTGGTAGCTCAAGGGTGTCGGCCCGTGGGACCGCTTTATCAAATCACTCGGGGTGAACGTTTTGCGATCGCAGCCGTTAGCGAATTCCCGACAGGACAGTCTGAGCCTTTACCACCCCTGATGGCGTTGCAAAATCTGCTAAACGATTTGACCCCAAGAGATCGTCAACTTGCCCAACATTCTCTGTTTATTGGCATTGTGCGAGACGAATTCAAACAAACCCTGGGTCAAGGAGATTTTCTAATTCGCAACCTGATTGACGTCGATCCCCAATCCGGCAGCTTAGCCGTCGGAGATCGCATTCGCGAAGGACAACGCATTCAGTTTCATTTACGAGACGCCCAAACCTCTGCTGATGACTTGAACATGCTGCTTGAAACCTATGAGCAGCCGACCTCTCAGTCTGAAATTGTCGGGGCTTTAATGTTTGCGTGCTTAGGGCGAGGGCAGGGACTCTACGAAAAGCCTAATTTTGATTCACAACTACTTTGTGGTCGCTTTCCCGGTATTGCCCTGGGTGGGTTTTTCTGTAATGGCGAAATCGGACCTGTCGCTGGACAAACCTTTTTACATGGCTATACGTCAGTCTTTGCTCTGTTTCGAGATCGGGCTCAGTAAGCTTTTGTCTCAATAGGCCTATGCCAAGAGTCCTAACGCCGACCATTTCCTGTTCGGTGCCCATTTTTCACAAGCGTGGAGGCAGTGGGCCCACTAACTTCTTGCAAAAGTTCAGGATTAAACCGATAGCCGACATTCCGAACAGTTTGCACGAGGTTAGGTTGTCTGGGATCTTGCTCAATTTTTTTGCGCAGCGACAATACGTGAGTATCAATGGTACGAGGATTATCGATCGCGTCAGGCCAGGCTCGATTTAATAATTCGGAGCGTTTTAACGGTACCCCTTGAGCTTGGGCTAACACATAAAGCAAACTAAATTCTTGCGGTGTCAAATCGATAAATTCCCCGCTGGCACACACTCGACGCTGAACTAAATCAATGCTCAGAGGACCACATTGCAGGGTTAAGGGGGCAGTGGCCGTTCGCTGGCGCCGAGCCAACGCCTGTACTCGCGCCAAAAACTCTTGCATACCAAAGGGCTTCGCCAGATAGTCATCCGCTCCAGCGTGTAAACCAGCAACAATATCCTTTTCCAAATTCCGTGCTGACAGCATCAAAATCAGAGACTGTCCTTGATGGTGAAGCCGACGACAGAACTCCACGCTGCTCCCATCCGGCAAATCCGAATCCATAATTATCAGCTTCGGCTTCTGCTGGTCTATGCTCTCTTTTGCTTGGCTCAGACTTCCCCACATCACCACCAGGTAACCCTGCTGCTGGAGATAAGTTCCTAACAGCGATCGCAAATGGGGATTCCCTTCCAGAACGGCAACGTTAATTAGTTTCACCCAGGCAATCGACTTAGCGCGGTAAAGATCTTCAAGAAGATAACAAACCCCCGATCAAGCGTGCTGTAGCTGTAGCTACGCCAGCCTATCCTTATGGCACTGCCAGAAATTAATCCCAGAGATTGTTTACCATAGAAAATTAAAGCTTTTATTCAATGCCATGCTTCAAGACCCCGCCACTATTCGTCACTATCAACGCTTAACCGATAGCCTTGTTAATCTGTGGGAAAGGGGAAGAAGATACGACGAACTTCAACTGTATTGCGAAGGCTATCTAGCTTGTTTGCGTCAAGCTAACTTATTGGAAGCCTACTTTATTCATCGCTTGGAAGAAGACATCTT
>JBCDHF010000547.1:0-2869 GCA_038750375.1 Cyanobacteria bacterium P01_H01_bin.15 | reverse complement strand
GAAGTCAGGGCGCTTTTTGAAAAGCTGTTTCCCCGCTTCGTCAACAATTTTTTTCTCATTTTCAGCCAGAGTTTCCGCAATTCGGATGCGCTGAGTCCCGCTACCGAGAAAGTCAACGATGCCCTTTAGCTCCCCGCTAGTCGGATAACGCAGCTCATCATCAGCCTTGAGAATCACTTGACTAACTACACTCATGATTATCAATAGATTGTTAAATGCCTTTCGTAGTTTACCAACCTTTCGCTGCTGCAAGCTATACAGGCAGTTGACTTGCAGTGAAAAGCCCAGCTGCCAAGCAAGCAGTTTTGTTAAGAATTTTTAGAGTTCGCAGCGTCTGCACTGTTTAGGAATTGTATTCAGCCGCTAACCGCTCGTCGTTATCGTCTGCAATGTCGGCAACCAAGGTAATCGCGCGGGCGACTTCCCCCGGCGAGAGTTCAGCGACGGTGCGTTGACTGGTCACAATGACTTGACCGTTTGCGAGCGCAAAGGATGCCTCAAAGGTATCGGTCCAGTTCAGCTCTAGCAGATGGCGTAATAGTCCCGGTTCATCGGTCACAGGTAGTGCAAGTACCGGCGACCACACCATCAAAAAATCATCGTCAGTTTCGCCGGTTAGCAGCACAAACACTTCGACACTACCGTAGGCAAATTTCCACAGCTCTCCATTGTCTGTATGGGAGACCATGGCATTGGTACCATTTTCCAAGCTGGAAATGATAGTTTCAATGATTTCTCGGTAGGAAGCGCTAGCTACGGGTTCACTGAAGTCAAGAGTGCTAGTGTCGATCACGGTCATGAGAGTTTCCCAAACTGGAGAATTACTGAATATCAGTATGTCTTGTTCAAGTCGGGATTGGCCAGTCTGGTTATGCTCTGTAATTTTGGTCTTCGTAAATTCTGATCTTTCCCAGATCGCCGAGGACATCGCGAATTCTAAGTTAATCCATCAAAATGCGTTCTGGGATGCCGCCGCCGCTTTGCGAAGGTGAAGGCCGATCTAGAATTGGGTTCGTTCAGGTGGGACAGGATTAAGCCGTTTGGCATCTGTTGCAAACTCCAAAAAATTCCAGGGTGTGGTAGCACATCTTGAACTCGTGGGTCTGAGACAGTTCCTTCTGGAGAGTCCCCACCGGACAAGCATTAATGGCGACGGAGGCGCCACAGTTCAAACAGGTTAGATGATGGCGGTCTTGTTGGAGAGAGCTATATACAGATTCTCCGGTGGGTAAGATGCGAACTTGCAAATCGCCATCTCGCTTGAGTGCTTCCAGTGAGCGATAGATGGTGGCTAAGCCCACAGACTGCCCCTGCTGATGCAGCTCAACATAAAGTTGTTTAGCGGAAACTTCACGATCCAGGCTTTTGAAGACATCTAAAATGCGCTGCTGAGAACGAGTGCGAGAGGTTTTCATCGCGTTCGGCATTAATTATTTTCTTGCTCTTATCCTAACTCAAGCTGGTGCCGCACCTCAGTCCCGAATCCGCGATCGCAACTCTATAGAGTCTTAGCCCAAGCCAGTTGCAAACAAGTTTCCACAAAAATCAGAACGGTTGCGAGATCATGAAAAGAGAAAAATTGAGAAAGCTGCTCCAAAAAACTTGCCTACTAAATTGCGGGAAAATGATCATTCTCAGGAGGGAGAGAACAGTCAACGCAATCTAGTAGGCGTGAAAGGATATCTGGACTAAATTATCTCAACAAAACGACTCCCCTACATCCTAAAGGAGCCGCTTGCTCAACCAATTTACACGTCATATTCGCGAGATTCAAACGCATCGGGGTTCTCATCGCAATACTCGTCAAAGGCGCTCTTGACGATGGGTTCTGCTCTTTGGTGTGCAGCTTCAGCTTCTAACTCTTCCACAATGTCCCAAGCCGCAGCGGCCTCTTTCGACGTGGCGCCTTTTTCAGCTGAAACTTGGCGAGCACTCACAATTGCTTTCTGGATTTCATCGCTCAGAACCACACTCTTGGGTTTCTCGACGAAATCGCTTTTGTGCAAGATGTCTGACAGCGAAATAACGCCGAGTAATTTACCGCCGTCGATCACTGGCGCGCGATGAATTCTGGTATTTGCGAACAAACGAGCGACATACTCAACGCCCAACTCCGGAGAGACCGTAATGCAGGGCTTAGTCATAATCTGGTATACCTTCATTTCTTGAGGATTTTTACCATAGGCGGCAACCTTATAAACGACGTCAGAATCGGTGAGAATGCCATAGGGATCTGCTTCAGTCCGACGCTCAACTATCAAGGCCCGAATTTGCTTACTCTTCATCAGTTCGACTGCATCCGTAACGCTGGTAGTCCCTTTGATCATGACAACTTCAGAGGTCATAACATCGCTTGCTTTCATCATTTGTTTTAATCCTGTAGATACTAAAGGTGGACGCAGATATATAAAAAAATATTAAAATTCATCATGAAATAAAAAGCAAGCGAACTACCCGGTTTCATTGCGTTCACCAGAATTTTTTCAGAGCTTAGTTCTGCGATCGCAAAAGTGTTCTAAACGCTCAAAAATCATCAACCTTTCAGAGCCCGCTTATCAGGACAAGAATTTGGGGAGTCGGTTCACCCACGCGGAAAATATTCAAGGAGCATCGGCTACGCGCTTCCAAATATGGACTCATTAATTTAGTTCGATAATCTCTGGTTTAATAGGAAAAGGTTGCGGCTCACAAAATCCAGAGGGGTGTCAAAATCGACAGTAAAGCACAGCAAAGTTTTACTAATTTGTTGCTGCATTGAAACGACTTGTTTAACCATACAACTACAACGGACTTTAAGATCATTCCAGAAGCTCCCATGGCAAAACTCAAATGTCCTTGCTGCCATTCCAGCAAAATCGTCAAAAATGGT
>JBCDHF010000546.1:0-2877 GCA_038750375.1 Cyanobacteria bacterium P01_H01_bin.15 | reverse complement strand
GTAGAAGACCGCAACTTCAACGAAGAAGATGGGGAGCCACAAGTCGAGACCATTACCATCATCGTGGCGGGCGAGAACGGCCGCATCGAGATCGCGCTCACCAGCGATGGAGGCAGCGCGTCACTCCGCAACAGCGAGGTGAGCCGTTCCCTTCACTAGGGTCGATAATATCGTTGCATCCTGGATCGGCGGGTGTATTCACCGGATTTAGGGTTGAGCCGCGTCAACTATTCTGTACCCATTGCCTCGGGATTAACTAAGCCTTCAGCAGTCGAAATCGTCAGCCGCTCAGTCAAAAAGAAGCGGTCCTCACTAGTCGCCACATTAAATTCTCCCAGGCATTAAATGACACGATCCGCCAATGTCACTTCGTTAGATCGTAAATTTGCGACAACAGGCAAGACGAAAGTGCTGGAGACAAAAGAAATTTGGTAGCAAACGAAAATCACATCGATTTTTGTTGTGAGGCATTCTATGCAGATTTGGGTTCATAGCCGATGGATACTGATGGTAGTGTATAGGGCTCGATTTATTGGGAAAAGCACCGAAAATTCGCAACTTGCCCCACACTTCTGTCATGCTTCACCTGCAGTTCCAGGAAATCTATCATAGGTATTGTTACAGCATGTAGATATGTAACACAGTTAGACTGAAAACACAAAAAATAAATTATCTTGGTTGAGAATATTTTTAGCGTCGCTGACGAAGAGTTCCTAAACATTGGAATATTTTGAAGCCGTTCAGAAGTGCCTATGTAAGAAAGGCTCCTCAACATATGCAGCGTTATTTCCTCGTACTGATCGAGACATCAAGCAATCAAGAGTATATTTTTGCGACTAATAAGCTCAAAGAAAATATTGGTGCTTCGGAGCTGACTTATCAAGCCGGGACCCAATGGGTACTGCAGGCGATCGCGGAAGAGACTGGTCAGAGTCCACTAGGCGTTTGGAGTGGTGTAGCGCGGTTACGTAATCAATTGAGAAATCCCACACTAAACCCGCCAATCGAAGCCTCCAGCACTATCGTTGAAATCTTAACGGCGGCCTCTGGTAAAGCATTGTTGTTAACTAAGAAAGAAGCCAGCGCCAAGTCAATTATTAGCTTTGTTACACGCCAGGCACTGATTAACGCGCCGGGGTTGGATGTTTGTGGTGTATATGTACCCATTGAAGACTGGGAGGGGGATGGGTCTCTAGCAGAGGCAGTAAAGTCAGCTCATGAACTATTTGAGTCGGTCAGAACCCTGCGACCTTCACCACAGCAACGATTTTTGCGTCTGCCGATTATCTCCAATTGCAGCACGAGCGGCTTTCCGGCAAGTAAGCTTGAAACTTTGTCTAATGCACAATTAAGTGAAGGGGGACAAGCGAAGCCGATATCTCTAATCAGCGAAATAAAACGTCAATCCTCCTCAAACGCAAAGCAGCGCTTAATTGAATTGGACAAAAGGTTAGCGCCGCAAATCGATGGAATTATAAATAACGAATTCGAACCCGAGCCTTCATCTTGGTTGGGCATTGTTCACGCGGATGGAAATGGGCTTGGGCAGATTTTTCTAAGATTTGGCGACTATCCAAGTAATCAATCGAGCCGGAACTATGTTCAAACGTATCGTGATTTTTCGCTGAGTCTTGATGAATGTACTGAAGCTGCATTTAAGAAAGCATTGGAGAAGATATTTTCTGAACAAAGAAACACAATTCCATTAGTGCCATTGATTTTAGGGGGAGATGATCTCACAGTTATTTGTGATGGTCATTACGCCCTAGAGTTTAGTCGTGAATTCTTACTTGCCTTCGAGCAGCAAACTACCCAAAACCCGACGATCGCCTCGATTGCTCAACACTTTTTTGGCGTCGAACGGCTTTCAGCCTGTGCAGGCATTGCGATTGTCAAACGGCATTTTCCCTTCTCTATTGCCTACAATTTGGCTGAACAGCTGATTAAATCGGCAAAGAGCGTCAAAGAGTTAGTGCAATGTGACGACTCAGTTGACATGCCAGAAAAAACACCCGTCCCTTGTTCCGCCATTGACTTTCATATCCTCTATGATTCAGTCAGGGTTGAATTAGCAGACATTAGAGAGCGGCTTCAGCCGGAACCCGAGACAAAACTCTTTAATCGCCCTTATGTAGTTACCGAAGCAACCTTGCTACAAAATGCTCGACTCTCGGGTCAAATTTGGGCTGATCGGCATCGTTGGAAATTGTTAAGCGATCGCGTTAGTTGGTTGACAGATAAACAAGCAGAAGACGCCTTGCCTAGTTCTCAATATCATGCCCTGCGTAAATCTCTTTATCTGGGGCAAGCCGCTGCGGATAGTCAATATAACTTGATTTGTCAGCGTTATGGACTGGATCAATATGCTGAAAGTAGCGAGGAGACAGGCAGCGAGTCACCCTCCTTATTTTTCGAAGATATTGAGGGCAAAGCGACGACCTTCCTAGATGCGCTGGACGCAAAAGACTTTCTACACCGTGACGACATGGAGCCAGTAAATCCATGACCTTAACTGTAAGAAGGAAATTTAGCATCACCATCGAAACGCTCAGCGACTGGCATATTGGCTCAGGAAGTGGGCGAGGGGAAATCGATCGCACAGTGCAGCTGGATGCAATGGGTTGTCCCTTTATTCCGGGAAAAACGCTTACCGGTATTTTGCGAGACGGTTGTGAGTTAGTCACTCAGGCTTTAGATGAAGGGCAATCAGGACGATGGAAGCGATGGATAGACTATTTGTTTGGTGAGCAGCCGGCGTTAGCCTTAATGGCAAACGCCGAGAAGCCGCGCTCAGCTGTCTTATCAATCCATTCCGCATATTTGGAAACAGGTTTGAGACAAACTTTGCAATCTAAAGACCAACTGCGGCAAGTAGTC
>JBCDHF010000545.1:0-2877 GCA_038750375.1 Cyanobacteria bacterium P01_H01_bin.15 | reverse complement strand
GATAAAAAATAGGGATTTTTTAAGCCTGAGCAGTCACCTCTGAACTTAGAATTGGTCCTGATACCTTGAGCTGAGAGGACACAAAGAACTTCTGATTGTGGAGTTGGCTGTGATCGCAACCCATCTCCCAAAACGATCATTCCAGCCTTTCTAGCGTTCCCAAGGAGGAACAGGCTGAAATTGACTGACCAAAAAATCAATCATGGCGTGAACTTTGGGGGCGATAATTCGCCGACTGGGATAGAGCAACCAAATCGAGGTTTCAGTCACTAACGGAAACTCCGGCAGCACCTCAACTAGCAGTCCAGATTTAAGACTTTCACTGGCATTCCATACAGACTTGATACCGATTCCCAGACCTTGCTCTAACAGCTTACGCAGAGCCTCACCATCATTGATGACAAACGAACGGGGCACCGTAATCACCTCCCCATTTTCAAACTTCCATCTCGACTTTTCCTCAAATACAACACATTGATGATTGCTCAGATCTGCGGGCACTGAAGGCGTACCATTTTTTTGAAGATATGCCGGAGACGCGACTAACAACCGTCGATCCGTTGCTAATCGCCGCATAATCAGACTACTATCCACCAACGGCGCGTTGCGAATAATCAAGTCATACGCCCCTTCCACCACGTCTAGCACCTCATCAGATAGCCGCAAATCCAAGCTGACCCGAGGATAGCGAGCATGAAACTCAGCTAACAAAGGAATCACATACATCCGCCCAAACGACCCCGGCATCGTAATGCGCAGTAATCCCTCTGCTTCAGTGCCCTGCCCTTTAACCGCACCAAGACCGGTTTCCAGCGTCTCGATCATTTGTTGTACATAGGGTAAAAAAGCTTCCCCATCGGTGGTCAAAGACACCGCGCGGGTTGTGCGGTTAAACAGACGTCTGCCTAGCGTTTCTTCGAGCTTTACCAGTCGAGCACTGGCGCTAGCTGGCGACAAAGAAAGATCTCGTGCCGCCGCCGAGACACTGCCCAATGCCGCAATTCTCAAAAATAATTGGAGCGATAAAATGTCCATTTATCAAAAATATCCGAATTATCATTTCGTCTCAAGCCCGATTATCTTTTTTAAGCAAATGATTATTATCGGGATAACAACTCGAAAAACTCCCAATAATCATGAAAGCGATTGGTTATACCCAGGCAGGACCTATCTCCGCCAAGAACGCCTTGATTGAATTTGAAACCGAGATCCCGCAGCCACGAGCTCATGACCTGCTGGTTGAAATCCGAGGGGTTTCGGTGAATCCTGTCGATGTCAAACTGCGAGCGGCTGCCCAACCCGAAGGCGGTCCCCGTATTTTGGGATTTGATGCAGCCGGGATTGTCAAAGCTGTGGGTTCAGCAGCAACGCGCTTTCGCGCTGGGGATGAAGTGTTCTATGCCGGGGATATCACTCGTCCGGGGACTAACGCTCAGTTTCAGTTAGTGGATGAGCGCATTGTCGGGCGCAAACCGTCGTCCCTTGATTTTGCTGCGGCTGCCGGTATGCCCTTGACCAGCATTACCGCGTGGGAGTTGCTGTTCGATAGTCTGGGCGTCAAAGAAGGCGGCGGCAAGGATAAAGCCCTCTTGGTAATTGGTGGCGCTGGTGGAGTGGGTTCTATCCTGATTCAGCTCGCCAAAAAGCTGACAAATCTAACCGTTATTGCCACAGCCTCCCGTGAGGATACCCGCGCATGGGTTGAAAAAATGGGTGCTGACCATATTATCAATCACCGCAACCCCTTAGACCAAGAAATCAAAACGCTAGGCATTGCGCCTCGATATGTCGCTGCACTGACCCATACCGATCGTCATTATTCTGCGATCGCAAACCTGATCAAACCCCGTGGTCGCATTGCCCTCATTGACGATCCGGAAACACTGGATATTGTGCCTCTCAAAGCCAAGGCACTTACGGTCAGTTGGGAATTTATGTTTACGCGCTCTATGTTTCAAACCCCGGATATGGATGCCCAGCATCAGCTACTGAATCGCGTTGCGGAACTGCTGGATAACGGCACGCTGATCTCCACCGTAAATAATCATGGAGGCGCTTTAAGCGTGGAAACCTTGAGAGCTGCCCACGAATTTCAAGAAAGTGGCACAGCCATTGGTAAAACCGTTCTGAAGGGATTTTAATCGCCCAGAAATTAGCCATTATTCAGGAGATAAATCATGCCCAAACTCACCATCGTCGGCAATATTCTCGCCAAGCCAGATCAAGTCGAGCGGGTCAAGACGGAGCTAGAAAAGCTAGTCCCGATAACACGTCAGGAGTCGGGTTGCCTGCAATACGACCTGCATCAAGACAACGAAAATCTCGCTTATTTTCTATTTTATGAAAATTGGGAATCTCGCGAACTTTGGCAAACCCACATGAATGCGCCCCATCTAGCAGCCTACCTCGAAGCCACAGAGGGAGCCGTTGAGAAGTTTTGGGTTCATGAGATGACGCACATTGCTTAAACCATTAATAAATTTAGGAGCACTTCCGTGAATTACGATACTTTCACCACATTCAACGTCCAAGTCGAAAATGCGATCGCGTGGGTGACTTTTGACTATCCCCCCGTTAATATTCAGGGTCTACCGATGTTGGCTGACCTAAACATGCTTGCGCAAAAATTGGAGGCAGATCGCACCGTCAAAGTAGTGGTCTTTCAATCTGCGAATCCCGAAATTTTTGTTGCCCATGCCGACACGAATTTTTTGAAGGATATGTCTGCGATCGCAGTTTCTCGCGATGAGGTCAAACTCCTCGATTTACAGGTTGTCCTAGAACGTATTAGTAAGCTGCCGCAGGCAACCATTGTCAAGATTGAGGGTTTGAAAACCAGTAGTTTGTAAGTTCTTAAGCATCGTACATCCTCCTGTC
>JBCDHF010000544.1:0-2884 GCA_038750375.1 Cyanobacteria bacterium P01_H01_bin.15 | reverse complement strand
TGCTGGGTTTGGCGTTTGATATACCCCGCATACTTGATATCAATTTCAGCGCCTTCCTGAACTGGACGCGAAATTTGATCAGCGCCAAAACCATAATGGGCTAACTGAGCATAGTGAAAACCGGGTCGACGCAGCAATTCCGCCAGAGTGACAGAGTTTTTGATCCGCTGCTGAGTATCCTGCCAAATAGTAGTAGCAATGGGGTCATGCTCTTTAATTCTGACGCTGTGGAGTCGTTCTTTCTCCGCCACAATTTGGGTTTGTTTGTCTTGAAAAATTTGCCATCTGCGATCGCAAATCAAACCGATTTCACGACCAAGGGGCGTTAAGCGCTGATCGGCATTGTCGGAGCGCAACAGCAGACGATATTCCGAACGGGAGGTCAGCATCCGATACGGTTCTCGCAATTCCTTCGTACAGAGATCATCGATGAGGGTACCCAGGTAGCTCTGCTCGCGCGGGAAGACTATTTCTGGCTGTTCCTGAACCCACCGAGCAGCGTTGATACCTGCAACTATTCCCTGCGCTGCCGCTTCTTCATAGCCGGTAGTACCATTAATTTGACCTGCCGCAAAGAGTCCAGCAACCTGCTTTGTCATGAGTGTGGGGTAGCACTGAGTCGCCGGGAGGTAATCGTACTCAACCGCATAGGCAGGACGCAGCATCGTGCAATTTTCTAAACCCGGCAGAGAGTGAAGCATTTGTAGCTGTAGCTTTTCAGGAAGACCGGTTGAGAAGCCTTGAATATATAGCTCTGGGGTGTCACGGCCTTCGGGCTCTATAAAAATCTGATGGCTGTCTTTATCAGCAAAGCGTACAATTTTGTCTTCAATGCTGGGACAGTAGCGCGGTCCCTTTGAGTCGATAAAACCGCCGTAAATCGGCGATAAATGCAGGTTATCCTTGATGAGTTGATGAGTAGCGGCGGTGGTGCGGGTCAAATGGCAATTCATTTGCGATCGCGGAATCCACGCTTCCGGGTCAAAACTAAACCAGCGCAGTTGTTCATCGGGGGGCTGTTCTTCCATACGACTAAAATCAACGGTCCGACGATCGACCCGCGCCGGAGTCCCGGTTTTTAAGCGTCCCGTTTCAAACCCCAAATCCGCTAACGTCTCGGTCAGTCCTTCTGCCGCAAACTCTCCTGCCCGTCCGGCGGGCATAGAAATATCGCCGATCCAGATACGACCCCCTAAAAAAGTCCCCGTGGTTAAAATCAGTGCTTTCGCCGCAAAACACGTCCCAAAATAGGTTTGAACTCCGGAAATTTCATCGTTGACGCCCAAAACCAAATCAGTCACCATCGCTTCCCGCAAGGTCAGCAGAGGCTGATTTTCCACAATCTCTCGCATAATGCGTGCATATTCACGCTTATCGGTCTGTGCCCGCAATGCCCAGACAGCGGGTCCTCGGGAGGAATTCAGCACTCTTTTTTGCAGATAGGTGCGATCCGCCATCTTACCAATCTCACCGCCCAGCGCATCCACTTCGTGGGTTAACTGCGATTTGGCGGGTCCTCCCACTGCTGGGTTGCACGGCTGCCAGGCAATACGATCCAGGTTCATGGATAACAGCAAGGTGCGACAGCCCAAACGAGCCGTTGCCAACGCGGCCTCACAACCCGCATGACCTGCGCCCACAACAACCACATCAAAATGATCTTGAAATTCAACGGGTAAACGGAGAGTCATAATGCTTGCGATCGCACAGAAAATACTTTGAATAAGTGAGGAAGAATCGCTTATCGTAGCGGCACTGAAATAGGAATCGATAGAAAAGCTAGCACCTGTCAGAGATCCATAATCCATCTGCTATATCATAACCAGCTCAGACCATGACCCCAGTCGAGCCTTGTTACTCATTTGATGATGTGGCAGTCGCCGCCTCAGGAAGGTGGCGGCTACGCGCCAGAACGCTCTAAAACTAATAACTAAAAATCAGAAGTGTCCTAAGCGATCTGGCGAAAGCTATAAATGCTGAGGCATTGTTAAAAACTACCGTTCAGTATCCGCAGCGCTCAGTTCACCATTTTCTTTCTGCACTTCGCGGTAAAGCCGATTAATCCACTTAATTTGGTCAGGATAAGCTGAACTCCATGCCGCCCGCTCTTGGCGGATCGTAGCTAAATGTTCATCGATATTGCTGGGCGTTAGCCATACGCCAAAATCATCTGGCAGAGCCTCTGTGTCGTAATCTAAGATCCGATTGAGGAGTAAAGCGCCAATTTCTGGTTGATAATGAGAATTATCCACATAGTTTTTTCGTTCAGGCGTAATCGGCTCACTAGAAATAGTGTGATAGCCGGAAAAATCCCAAACTGGAGTGATTTCGACAATCTGACGCTTCCAGCCCTCAAATAAGTCCCAGCGTCCAGTTGCTCGCAGGGCTTCCCATTGAGAAACATGGGCCGGAGATATAAAAATATCTAGCTCGATATCCTGTTCACGGCAAATTTCCACAATCTTGGCGAATTCAGCCATGTATTCGTCGCTGAGCTCAAAATGTCGATGAAGCTGAAAATAAAGCCTGATCCCGCCGTCAAAACGCCAGTTTAATATCTTCGTGCCTGTCGCTTGACGGTTGGGCGCAAACCCCCAGCTCGGAGCACTAGAGTCAGCGTCTAAAGGCATACGACTGAGTTGCAGACTCTCAATCGACGCCATGAGCGCATCCCAAGAAAACAGGGTATTTAGTTTATCAGTAGCGACCAAATGGCGTTTGGATAAGCGTTCATCCAAAAAAGTGGGTTGATTCGCTAAATCCGCATTAAACATAAAAAAGTCAATACCCAAAATCACCCGCTCTAAGTTCTGTTGATTTGCGATCACATGCTCCAAATAACGCCGAACTTCAAAAACGTTGGGACCATTAAGCGCCAGATTAT
>JBCDHF010000543.1:0-2895 GCA_038750375.1 Cyanobacteria bacterium P01_H01_bin.15 | reverse complement strand
GTTGGGCGGGGGGCGATTCTGGATCGCTGAAATTAATTAACCCTTTCAAAGCTCCGGGCAGTTCCACCGACTCAACACCCAGATATTGCTGCAGGTGGCGCGCGATTTCCGCATTGCTTTGTAGCGCAGGTAAACAGTCAATCAAACTAAACAGTTGCAGACGAAGCCCTGGATTGCTCATGGCAAAGTCCATTAGCTTGTCATCCAAGCGCATTTGGTCCCGAAGTTGTCCAAAAATTGAACGCTTTTCTCGGGTTTCTGCTAGTAATTCCTTCGCGATCGCTTGAGTTCGAGACTCGTAGTCAGCAGTGGGCATTGTGGCGGGGTCGCGTTGTAATACCAAAATGTTGTCTCCAACTGAACAGGTTTAGATTCGCCAAATTAATTCTAGGAGGGGCTAACCGCTCAGAGGTGGGTACAATCACGATTTCTGCATTAAAAGTTTACTTTGCGGAGTTCTCTAGGGGGATTTGGTATTTCACATGACAAGATCTCTGTTTCTGTCGAATCGATCCCGCGATCCTGGCGATTTATCCCAACCGCGAAACCTCATACCATTGACAAACGCGGAGGTCGCTTGGGCATAATGCTTCTGCAATTTGTGATCGCAAAGCCGGTTTATCAGTGAGGAAAAAATATGGCAACAGCAAATCCTGTAGGGATCGGTATTGTGGGCACGGGTTTTGGGCAAAAGATACATATTCCCGGCTTTCAGCGTCATCAGCGCACAGAAGTTCGAGCGGTTTACCATCGCGATTTGAGTAAAGCGCAAGCGATCGCAGATCAGTATGACATTCCAGCTGCCTATGCCAGCATCGAGGCGCTGCTCGCTGATCCACGGATCGATGCAGTCAGTATTTCGACACCGCCTTTTTTGCGGTATGACTTCGCGAAGCAAGCGATCTTGGCGGGGAAGCCTGTGCTGTTCGAAAAGCCGTTAAACCTGAATGCTGGCCAAACTAAAGAGCTTTATCATTTGGCGGCTCAGCAAGGGGTTGTAACAGTCGTGGATTTTGAATTTCGGTTTGTCCCTAGTTGGCAACTGCTGGCGGAATATTTACAGCAAGGGGCCATTGGAACCCCTCGTTTAATCAAGATTGATTGGTTAGCGGGCAGTCGGGCGAATCCTCAGCGGGGTTGGAATTGGTATGCTCAAAAAGACAAAGGCGGCGGTGCCCTCGGTGCTATTGGCTCCCATGCCTTCGACTACATTGCCTGGTTGTTTGGTCCTATTAAACGACTCTGCGCTCAACTGTCTACGTCCATTCCCGAGCGTCCCGATGCAGGGGGCGTGATGCGGCCAGTGGATGCGGATGATACCTGTAATTTTTTGATGGAGCTCAAGGGAGGGATCCCTTGCCAGATGAATTTGAGCTCCGTCGCATACGCGGCTCGGGGGCATTGGGTTGAAATCTACGGCGATCACGGAACCTTGGTACTCGGCAGCAGCAATCCTAACGACTATGTTCACGGATTTAGCTTGCTGTTTGCGCCCGCAGGAGAAGCCTTGCAACCAGTACCGGTCCCAGAACGGCTTGAATTTCCGGAAGTTTATGCAGATGGGCGATTGGCTCCGTTTATTCGTGTTTGCGATCGCTTTGTCGAAAGCGTTGATGCAGAAGAGTCTTTGACCCCCAGCCTGACAGAAGGCGTTTATTCACAGCTGCTGATGGATCTGACTCACGAATCCCATGCCAACCAGCGCTGGGTTGAAGTCCCCGACTTAGAAACTTATTTGTCCGCAATTTAAAGGAGCGGTTTAGTCGAGAGTTTTGTGATCCCGAAGGTATTTTTGAATTGTTAAGCGTTTTTTCAACTTGAGTCGACAGAGACGTTCAAATTTATGGCTACTTCATAATTGAAGAATCCGACAGCGGCTCTGTTTGCAGGGTCCAACCGACCCTTCATCGGGTCATTTCGCTAAAAGCTGTATGCACTCTCCTACATTTAGTATCGTAATCACGACTTATAATCGTCAAAATTTACTTAAGCGCGCGATTCAATCTGCTATGGCCCAGACGCTCGACTGCGAGATTATAGTTGTCGATGATGGATCAGTCGATGTGAATGAAAAATATGTTCATAGCTTAAATAGCCGAATTATTTTCGAGAAACACGATCACAATAAAGGGCATTCGGCGGCGGTTAATCAGGGTGTTGAGCTAGCTACTGGCGAATGGATCAAATTACTAGACGATGACGACTACTTAATGCCAAATTGTTTGGAAGTGTTTGCCAATGCGATCACTATATATCCGAATACTGTGATTTGCTCTGCCAAAGCAGTCAATATTGCAGAAGACGGACATCCACTCAAAACACCTTTAAACGAAACGGGGGGGCTTGAGTGGATTGCGCAAGAAGATATTCACTATCGAATGCTAATTGAACAACTTGCGTTTGGAACCCCCACCCAAGTGATGTTTAAGCGAGAAGCTTTTCAAAAATCAGGCTATTGGAATGCTTTTTTCGATGGAAACTACGACGATGTCAGTTCTTGGGTCGATATTGCCCAGCAGGGAAATGCCATATTGATCGATCGCGCGATTGGCTACCGGACTCTATGGAGCGGTTGTTTTCACAAGCAATTAAACCTCTATGAACGCTGGAAGATGAATGTCACAATTAAAGAGAAGATATACCCGTTGGTGTCTTCTAAATATAAAAATTCCCGGGTTGAGTTAACTACTATTAACAACTATTTAAGAATCTATTGGTTTTTGGTTGGGGTTAAGCAAAACATGTTTTTGCCCGCGATTCAGCTCCTTTCATGGGGGTGCTTATGGCCAAGCGCCTGGTTAATGCTTTGGCGTACTTTTCAATACCGTCAAAATTCTAGCTACAAGTAATCTCACTGCTCTAGCTATCTTTATTAAAGAATAATGTCTCCAATGC
>JBCDHF010000542.1:0-2897 GCA_038750375.1 Cyanobacteria bacterium P01_H01_bin.15 | reverse complement strand
GGCAGTCATGGAGACCTTAACGATTTTGGCTCGATGGTCAGACACTTTAGTGGCCTATACATACCGAATCTCTAATGAAAATTTCTCGCTTTTTAACCCGTTTTTTAGCTCTATCACTTGGCGCTACGACGCTGTTACCTCTGGCTGCGATCGCAGGACCTGAGGGTCGCCGGGCTGCGCTATCAAAGCTCAATCTCACTGAAACCCAAAAAACAGAGCTGCGTGAGCTGCGTCAATCTACTCGCGATCGCACTCAGTCCGTCTTAACTGATGAGCAACAGGCAGAATTAAAAGCTGCTCACGAGTCGGGTATTCGAGGCCGACAAGCGATGAGATCCTTAGAACTTAGCGAACAACAGCGGACGGAAATTCTGCAAATCAGAGATGATAGCCGAGCTCAACGCAACAGCATCCTAACTGACGAACAACTGCAAGAACTCAAGAATATGCGACAAGAGCGACGGAAGCAGCGGCAAGAACAGCCGGTGCAATAAGCTCAAATCCTCAGCAAATTTGCATATTCGTCGGTCTTAAGTGCTTAAATCTAATGCCTAGATCTAAGCGCCTGTCTAATTCAGTCGCTGCTCTCTCAATCTTTTCTGAGGCTGAGTGATAAGTCCGGTGCATTTTTAGTGGGTCCTCTTTCTTATAATTTTCCACTAATCGTCAGCCCATGCGCTCTATTCTCAGCGCCACTATGTTCATGCCAGCTGCTACTCTCCAAAAGAGCCAGCTGCAGGCCAAAAGACTTTTCAATTAAGCCACTCAGAGTGAATGATGCCAGCAGCGATGTGGCAGGCAAGATAGAACTAAAACGGCAGTGGTCTGGAGAGACAATGTACAATGGCGGGGAAATTTTCCTGTTTGGGGGAGGCTAGTTTGACAACGCGCGTCATCATCGTTCGTCATGGTCAAAGTACTTACAACCTAGAACAACGGATCCAAGGTCGCTGCGATGAATCTACCCTGACCCCCAAAGGCCAAGCTGATGCTGTAACAGTCGGTAAGGCACTAAAATCGTTAAATATTGCGGCTTTCTATTGCAGCCCGCTTCAGCGAGCCTCTCAAACAGCTCGGATCATTTGTGATCGCTTAGATGCAGAAATTGAGCCCCAGCCCCTGGAAAAACTCAGAGAAATCGATTTACCACTCTGGGAAAAACTAACCAAAACCGAAGTCAAGTCGAGGTTTGGCGCCGAGTACCGACAATGGAAAAGTAACCCAGATCAATTCAAAATGACTTTGCCGGATGGACGAGAACATTTTCCGGTCATTTCCTTATTTCAACAGGCTCGGCAGTTTTGGCAAGAAATCTTGCCGCGTCATCAGAATCAAACGATCTTGGTTGTGGCCCATAACGGCATCAACCGCTGTTTAATCTCAACGTCCCTTGGCATGGGACCTGAGCGGTATCAAAGCATCCAACAATCTAACTGCGGTATTAACATTCTGAATTTCAGCGGTCAGCTTGACGATCTCGTTCAGCTCGAATCTCTTAATCAAACTGCTCACCTCGGGGTATCAACCCCCAGCTTACGACCCGGACATCAGGGAGTTCGGCTATTGCTTGTGCGCCATGGTGAAACTCAATGGAACAAAGAATCTCGCTTCCAGGGCATCAAAGATATTCCTCTCAACGAAAATGGTCGAGCTCAAGCTAGGCAAGCTCGAGATTTTCTAACTAACGTTCCCATCGATTTTGCGATTTCAAGCTCTCTTTCCCGGCCGAAGGAAACGGCTGAAATCATCCTCGAAGGACACTCCCAAGTGACCCTCGACACGGACTATGAGCTTCGAGAAATTAGTCATGGTTTGTGGGAAGGAATGCTGGAAAGTGAAATTGAAGCTAATTTTCCTGGCATGCTGGCTGAGTGGAAAGCCCAACCCGAAACCGTTCAAATGCCTGAGGGGGAGAACTTACAAGAAGTCTGGAATCGTGCGAACAAAGCCTGGGAGCGAATCGTTCAAGCCCACGGGCGATCGCTGCAGACAGGGTTGGTGGTTGCCCACGATGCAATCAACAAAGTAATTCTTTGCCGCTTGCTAGGACTCCCCCCCGCAGCAATTTGGAGCGTGAAGCAGGGAAACGGAGCGGTGACAGTAATCGATTATCCTCAGGGTCCTGATAGCTTGCCGGTTATCCAGGCTTTTAATATTACCAGCCATCTGGGTGGAGTGCTTGATAAAACAGCAGCTGGGGCGCTTTGATGTATATGGATCTGAGTCAATCTTTCGCTGGCCGAATTTGCCAACAGAACTTTAGAGCATCCTTCAAAAATTTGCCCAAACTTTGAGGACTTTAAACATGTAATGAAAAATCTGTTCCGCTATCGCCAGGCATTATATTTTCTTTCACGCATTTCCAGATAGTTAGCAGTGCATCTTGTTTATTCTGCAGGAGTAGTCGCCAGTAGATCCCATCTTTAATCTGAGCTAGCTATCGAGGAATAACTCGTTTCCTTGTACACTCCAGTTAATAGTTAGCTCTTCCCCTAAAAAGAAGCCCCAATTAGATTTCCCAATGGCGACATTGGCTGCATCATGGAAACTCAAGAATTTATTGTTAATGCTTTTAATCTCGCAGCCTTTTTAGTAACAGGCTATTTTACGATTATTTCGCTTAGTAAAATTGCAAACCAGCAATATCAGTCTCTTTATTTAGTTATCCCGTTATTTTTTGTTTTTTTTGGCATTAGCCCGTTTCTTGATATTTTCTTTGGTCTGCCAGCATACCCAACTAGAGCAGGATTTCGGTTGGCATCTCAGGATATAACGACAGCCATTATTTATGACGTTTACATCATTCTAGTTTGCTTATATTGGTGGTTGATTAGTAAATCACAAGGACGCCGTTTTCGATTTAATCAAACCCTATCCGCACTCAAAAGGAAATTTAG
>JBCDHF010000541.1:0-2898 GCA_038750375.1 Cyanobacteria bacterium P01_H01_bin.15 | reverse complement strand
ATTATCTCTTGGCAAATAAATCAAGTTAATAGCATCATATCGTCAGCTCGACACTAAACCTGTTCAGACGAAAGTTGAGAAAATTCATCAGGGAATTTGAGTAGCTAGCTCGTTCATGGCGCAGGATAAAGCGACGGTAAGCCACAATCGATAACACGATTCCTATCAGATTAGCCTTCCGCTATCAGGCAACCTTTCCAAAAAAATAAAGCAATCATTGATGTTCTAGACTTGTGGCTATGTTGCTAATGGCTATATCGCTAAGTTGACTCGACAACAGTGGGCTTTAGCAAGAGCATCCACAGATCTAGTGTACGACCCACGATGCCAACTCGGATGCGGGCCCAGAGCAGCTTAAATTCGGCTAATCTCATTTATCAGATAGCGAGGTCTGATGCTGTGATGATTCTTAGCTCGTCGCCTCACTCATCAACTTGTCAAATCTATGTCAACCAGGGCTTTTAGCCATTGAGCATAACTTTATTATTCCTGGCCCGTGCAGAATTATTCCCAAAATGCCTCGCCTCTATAAATCTGTTACCCCGCAACCCATTTACTCTGTCATTCCCCTATCCCTCAATTCTCTCATCCCTTATCCCTCTGCTACCCATACACCCTTCACCCCCTGCTTGATCTATGACATTCGATTATGTCCTCAGTCAGTTAAAAGGCGGTCTGATTGTGTCTTGTCAGGCGCCAGCCGATTCTCCTTTGCACGATCCGGAAGTGATTGCCGCGATTGCCGAGGCGGCAGTGTTACGGGGGGCGATCGCAGTACGCATCGACAGTCCTGAACACATTGCTGCCGTGAAAAGACGCATCTCGGTGCCCATCATCGGTCTGTGGAAGCAGGTTGTCCCCAGTTCTGACGTATACATCACGCCGCAATTTCATCATGCTCAAGCAGTTGCGCAGGCGGGAGCAGATATAGTTGCGATTGATGCAACTCAGCGTCCTCGTCCGGGAAGAGAAAGACTGGTCGACTTGATTGTCAAAATTCAGGCTGATTTGCAAAAGCCGGTTATGGCGGACATTGACACGTTGGCTTCAGCCCAAGCTGCTGTAAAGGCAGGAGCTGACTTACTGGGCACGACTCTTTACGGCTATACCCAAGACACGGCGATGCTAAAACCGCCCGGCTTTGGCTTACTGAGTGACCTTGTCACCCACCTTGCCGTACCGACAATTTGCGAAGGGGGCGTTGCCGCCCCTCAAATGGCCCACAAAGCAATGGATTTAGGAGCCTATTCGGTGGTCGTGGGCACGGCAATCACGGGAATTGACATCCTCGTTCAGCGATATTGCGATGCCTTATCGTGACCATCGTTTTACAAGTGAGCCAACTCATGATGAAAACAGCCATTTGTTTTACATCCTATTTACACAGCAACTCGACAAGCCTTTTCGAGCTGATTGAACAAGAGAAATCCTCGCATCATGGGGATTTGGAGTCTGGACATCAAGGAATTGAAATAGTGACGTCGGCAAAGTTGCAATAAATCTAAAGAAATCTGCAATCTTGTAAAGAATTTATTACATTATGAAGGTGATAATAAGCTAAAAGGCGAGTTGATATGCGTTCTGTAAATCGCTGTAACGGCCATGATGAAGTCAAGGTAGCTGTAATTACTGATGAAATGCGGGTTGATGAGTCCTCTCGAGGGGCAGCGTTAGATTTCTTTTGTAGCTGCGTTGCTTTGGTAGCGGCTTGTGCCCTATTCCTGACAGTTCAATAAAAGATATCGATTAGCTTCTAATTTGCTGATCTGACTGATCTGTAAGTCCGTCAAAACTGACTGACTATGAAGGCTTTAAAATTCTTGAGTTGAGTACGGCAAAGGGCAGCCGAGCCTGTGCCGGTCAATTCAAAACGCTTTCAGCCGAGCCAGTCCGGCCGTCTTTGATCTAGTCTATATGTCTTTTATTTCAGTAATTCGTGTTATGGTTCAGTGAAATTTTTGGTGCTGTTTGGATATACAGAGTGAGGCCAGCCTTCAGGGAAATGCGATGCTTGTTCAGCTTGTCCGCCCATTAGTGAGATCGCAGATTCAGATGCTGGCACAGTTACCTGCTGTCGACTCCAAGCTCGCTGGCATGGTGGCACAGTGGCTTGGATATTTGGGAGTGCACGCTGAAGTTATTAGGCTAGAGACCAGCGGCAAGCAGATCGAAGTATCGTTAAAGGTTAGTAAGCCTGAGCAGTGCAGCGAGCGCGAGTGGCAGCAAATTCTCGGCAACCTGACTTGTCAGAATAATTTTCAGGAAGCTGAGGCTGCTGGACTCACCTATGAGGTAATGACGTCGGCTCAGCAGAGCAAGGTTCACCGCTTGCTTGCCTGCGTTTTGCAAGCATCTAATGGAAATCTGCTCGATGACTGGAGTGAGATACAACTGCAGCTAGCGGAAATTGGTATTGTTGGAAAGTTATTGGCAGAGTTGCGTTCAGCCGTTCGCGTGGTTACGCCGATGGAATTGCTGGTGAAGGGGCTAGAACCGGAGGTGGCGTCTTTTGCCTTGTCAAAAGCGATTGCGATCGCACTGATGGATAAGCAGATTAACCAAGCTGAGGACGGTGCGCTTAAAACTTTACTCGATGCACTTCAGCAGCCGAAAACTTGAATTTGCCCAGGCCGCAATCCGAGGAAAGTTCGTGACGGTTTGCGATTTGCGACTTTGGATTCGCCATTGTTCAGCGAGCAGCGCTTTCACCCTGCGCTTCTCTGATATCTTTGGAAAAAAGAAGTAGTATACATGCACTCTACTATTCGTAGAGATTGATCTGGTTACTACCAATTGATAGGCCGTATTCACCGTATACGTTTTGGCCCAGCAGTCCGACATCACCGCCGATAATAACTTGCAGATCACGAATCACAAGATCGCCCACTTTTAGAGTAT
>JBCDHF010000540.1:0-2900 GCA_038750375.1 Cyanobacteria bacterium P01_H01_bin.15 | reverse complement strand
TATTGATGGCAAATTCGACGAGGAAGTCGAGATCACTGGTCGCTGGGTCGAAGCGCTCATCAGTGGCCGAACCAAAGAGTTCGAGGCGAAACATGTCGATGCAGGGGGTAAATGCCCCTCTGATGACTGGTTCGACACTCTTGACAGCCAATTCAAGCAAGAATGGCAACTCGTCTTGACCGGGATAGCTTGGGGAGTTTTAGCGATCTCTGGGCAGGTGCAGGGCAGACGAGGCAGTTAACGGGTTGAGCGGTGAACAAATGTTAGCGATTAGAATTGGGCTAGCGGATCGTCAAACAAGGTTACTGGCATGTCTGGTCTTCCCATGGTTTTGAGTCTGGATCAGGTGGAATTGACCGATGAGCAGTTCTACCGACTGTGTGCAGCGAATCCCAACACACCCTTGGAAAGATCAGCTGCAGGAGCATTGGTCATTATGTCGCCCGTTGGGGGAGAAAGCGGAGAACGAGAAGCGGATTTGATCACTGATTTAGCACTTTGGAATCGACAATCTAAATTAGGCAAAGTGTTTAGCTCGTCAACGTTATTCAAACTCCCGGGAGGCGGCGATCGCTCACCAGATGCAGCTTGGATCGAGAGCACTCGGTGGGAGGCATTATCGCCGGAAGAGAAAGCCGGATTTCCCCCGATATGTCCTGATTTTGTCATTGAGCTGCGGTCTAAGACGGATGCTTTGCCGCCTTTACGGGAAAAAATGGCCGAGTATTTAGCCAGTGGTCTACGGTTGGGCTGGTTGATCAACCCCCAAGGACGAGGAGTCGAGGTTTACCGACCAGCAGCCAAGGTCGAAACAGTTCCCTTCCCGGCTCGGTTGTCTGGGGACGCGATTTTGCCAGGATTCGAGCTGACTTGGTCTTTACCGGATTAGGTCGAGCTTCCAGCGCATTTCTCTTCTAGATAGTCAATGTAGGGTGTTTGCAAATCTTCTGAAGTGGCTGGGAAGATAATGATCAGGCTCTGGGTCAGGGATGAAGCTGGGCGATGCCCTCAAAGACACAACTGGCTTCGCTGATGCCATATTCTGGATTCAGCACAGGTTGTCTATAGTCACGTCTTCTATCAACCATCGCGCTCCTCAGATTGGCGGTAGATTGGAGGAGAGATCGCGGCAGGAGATATCCGCACAACCCGATTACCATTGTGATTGACTACAGCTCCTGTTTTCGATGCTACCCATGATTCAAATTCAACTGAACTTACCCGAAAGTGCCTTTTCTGCCTTACGCAGCACGCCTGATGAGTTTGGACAAGAGCTGCTGATTGCTGCCGTAGTGAAATGGTATGAGATGGGCATGATCTCGCAATCGAAGGCGGCAGAGATTGCCGGCATCAGTCGGCAAGCCTTTTTGGCGGCTCTCAATCGCTTTGAGGTTTCCCCGTTTCAAACCACGCCCGAAGAGCTAGAGGAAGAACTGAACCGTGGCTAGGCAGTGGGTTATCAATGCTTCGCCCATTATCACGTTGGCAAAAATTGACAGAATTCATCTTCTTCCTCAGCTTTGTGATGAAATAGTCATTCCTCAAGGTGTTGCGGATGAAATTCAACAGGGCAATTATGATGATGCCGCGCTGTCATGGATACGGGCCGAGGGCCAAGCCTTTCTCAAAGAGACTGAAATTGATCGCCTCGTGGCCGCTTGGGATTTGGGACGAGGAGAGAGCCACGTCCTCTCTTGGGCAATTCGCCATTCGACCTATGAAGCCATTTTGGATGATCGCGCCGCCCGCAAAGCCGCAAAAAGCTTGCAAGTCAACATTCGCGGTACTTTGAGTATCATTTTGTTAGCCAAACAAACGGGCTATATCACCTCTGCTACGACCGAAATCTCAAAGCTCGTCGAATCCGGCTTTCGCCTCAGCACAGAAGTTTTAGCAAAAGTGCTAGAACTGGCTGACGAATAGGAGCGAGATCTCTAAGGGTTGGCTTCAGCAATTGAAAGCTATAGCGGTGCCCATTTAGGTTAAGTACAGATTCGTAATCAAGACAGCTCTGCAACGGATACCTGGTGTACTTAATTGATCTAGGCACCGCTATAAGTTGACAGGATTGCTGCAGCCGTCTCTATGCAGATCGCCCCGTACAACCGTATTTATTGATTTGTTGATATAGGGGCGATCTCCTTCCCAGATACAACGCGGTACGGAGTTGGTGGAAGAGTGAAATGTCTTCCACCAACGATTCATCAGTTCTAGTTGCCAACCTCACACGCATACTGCAATAAGGATTCACAATATACGCTTCCGAATAATCTAAGGCGATTATGTTGAAGATAAAGGCAAACCAAAAAACAGGACATGAATTATGAGTAAACGCTAAAATTTTCAAACTCTAACTAATATGGAGTACAACGGAATACTATTTATAATTCATCACTTAGTTATAGCTAAATCCTTAAAATATCAAGGTGTGAAGCTTCTTAAACTAGAGGAAATACTCAGCAGCCTTAATATTCACACCCTTTCTTTTGAAAAAGTAAATTTTGAACTTGAAAGACTGCAATTATCTGATGAAGATCATGATCTTGCCCAAGCGATAGTAAACCACTCACCTGATTGGGTTCCCGCAGATTCTGATATAAAAACCGTACAACATAAAAGAATAATAGAGCTCTCTGAGCAGCTAAACTCAATATTCGTGAATGTCAAAATTTTAGCGACAACTCTACTAGAAGCTTTGATAAACTTGTACTTGTCAATCAAGTGCATAAAGACTGAAAGGAAAGATCTTTTTGAAATGATTGAGTCTATCGATCTCAAAAAGAAATGGAAATCTGCTCCAGTCATTTTCCTTGAGAGATACGACTTGTCTTTTAGTTCGTCTCCAGGTCAGGAATTAAAGGAACTAATCGACATTAGAAACACTTTTATTCACTATAATC
>JBCDHF010000539.1:0-2902 GCA_038750375.1 Cyanobacteria bacterium P01_H01_bin.15 | reverse complement strand
TCGGACTGCTTGTTCCAGTCGGGGGTCAGCCAGCGGTACGGTGTTGTCAGCACCTGCCGCTGGTGCTAAATATTGAGCTTTGTAGTGTTGCCCCGCAGGGCGTGAGAACTAAAGTACCGCTAAGTATTTCTCACGTCAAGTTAAAAATAGTGCATTTGCAGGTGCAAGGGTCTTCACAATCTCCGCTCACTAAACCTACTCACATGATGGCAGCATCGAACCAAATCAACGGCTAAATTAATTGATAAACAAAGCCTGATGATAAACAGAGTCTGAACATTATCAATCGGATAATATGAGGGTTATACTCGAGGAGGGTAGATAAACTAACGATTCTTAACCAAACTATTCGTGTTACGTACAAATCTCATTTAGCAGTATTTCCACCTAATCATCCGTGTGTTGGTGTGCCAGCGGAAGTATCTTCCTAAGTAAGACGTATTTTAGGTTCCTCGACGTTCCGGTCGAGACGTATCTGAAAAATTGGGTACGGGTGAAAGTATTTTTAAGATAAATATCAACCATCATTCCTTGTTGTCTGAGTGATTTACATGGTTAATAACCGATTAAGTCAAGTTGAGAAGAACTTAAATTTGTTACGCGAGCAGTTAGCAGGTCAAGAAAAAACTTTGATCATGATTGCACCGGAAGAACGAGTGCGAATTCAGCAGTTGATAGCCGAGACGAAGGGACGGATAAGAGAATTTGAGGTCGAGTATTGGCGGATTCTAGCTAAAGAGCCATCTAATGAATTTCATATAAGTAAGCAGCCATCCCCAGAAGTTGTAGTCGCTGAGATAGTAGAGAGAGCAAAGCAACTATCAACAAATTCGCAATACTCTACTGAAGTTTTGGAGTGGTTGCAAAAGATTTACATTGAAGTGAGTCGACCGGAACCTCACGCAGCAGCCAAATTGGAAGGTGTACTGTCACTTTTGCCACCTTTTGTTAATCTGTCGTACAAAGCAGAACTAGATACGGAAAGTTTTTTGCAAATGAACTTTCCAACCTTTACGAGGTGGTACAAGGCACTGGCAAAAAAGCTGTAGTCTCCAATCCAGATATCTTTACTGATTTGGATTGGAGACTAAATTTAGATCACTCTCATACTCAAGCCAGCCAATCACAAAAAAAATCAAAACCTTATTCTCAAAAAGTTTCAGAAAGTAATCAAACAGCAAGTAATGAAATAGCAAAACAGCGTGTTGAAGAGTCTCTTAGGATAGCAAGACTAGAGTTAACTCGTAATAGTAAAGGATATTCGGTTAAGGAGCACATTCCATTAACGGCAGAATTGGGTTTTGCCGGACGTATTGGTCTTGGTCTTGGCGGTAGTTGGGTTCTAGCTCTACTTCTTTCCGGTCCAACTGGAGGTGCCAGCTTTATACTGGGCCTTCTCGCACCTGCTCTTACTGTATTCTCGATGAAAGATACTGAGATGAAGCCAAGTACAAGGACTGTTTACTATGCTCCAATAAGCCAAACGGAACACGTGGAAGCCGAAATGTTTCTGAATGAAGTTGAGCAACTACTTTCTAACAACCATGTCTTAGAGGCTGCATCCAAAATTGAGAGGTATCAGGCGCCCAAATGTAAAAGGTCACGGCTCAAAGCTTGAAGCTTTATAAAATATTTTGCTCTCTAATTACTGAATTAGAGGCCTTTAACCTTTTAGTGAGAGCAGCAAGCCTGATTGCCTGACACAAATACCTCAAACCATTGATATACCGTTATCATCTCACCTGAGCTGGTAATCCCAATTTCAGAGTATCTACCGGCTGAAAGCCCTGATCTGCCATAGTGCATGTATCCGGCAGTCCTGATAAATCAGGGGTTGGGCATAGATGTGTCAGGCAGCCAGGCAGCAAGCTTTAGGGTGTATTCCTAAGCTTACAGGGTGCGTTCCCGATGGCAACTCCCATATCTCACCGGTAGATTTTCGAACGCACCATCAAAGGTTAGATATTTACTTACCAGACCAACTACATAGCATGATTACCCCGTGCAGATTGGTTTAGTGTAGCTTCAATTGTTTGGTGAGCGATTGCCACATCTTAACCAAACTACCTTAGTCGGAGAGCCGTACAATAGCTTCACGCGGCACTTATCGAAGCGACTAAGCGATGCTCGCGATCAGCAGCGAATTCCAAGCATGCCCCAATATCGGTTTCCACCAATTCTCGAAAGTCGTCAATAATCCCAGCGGTAGACATACCTGCCGCTAACCAGCCAAAGACATCGTAGACCGTAATCCGCATCCGCCGGATGCAAGGCTTGCCGCCACGTTTATCAGACTCAATCGTATATGATGTCGCGATAGCTCATAATACGGAGCCAGTTTTCAGGTGCCTTTCCAAGGCTAGAGCAGGTTAACATTTCCCCGCAACGAACAGCAGTTTGACCGATTGGTCAGGGTTATGTTGTCTGCCATGATCGAGCCTCTCCATTTCAAAACTTAGTCCCCAACAGCCCAGCGCACATAGGGATACTGGCCTACGATTTCTTGATGGGTGATAGTAGCAAAATACCAATTTTCGTCGGGCGCTGGTGCGATCGCACCGATATCAAAGCGAAAATAAACATAGCCTTGCTCGAACCATAGGTGATGTAGCGATCGATAGTGATCCTCACTCTCACCGAGCTGGCCAACACAGCTATAAAATTCTGGAACAACTGGCGCTCTAAAGGTAACAGAATGCTCCTGGCTGTCAATAAATTCAGTTTTTCCGCGACTCAGCGATGAAACATCAAGCATCGTGCCATTGTTTTCGCCAGCTTCAAACTCACGACGAGTTTCCTGCCAAAAGCGCACCTGCTCGGGGCAGCTACCCGATATGGTCTCGATCGGTAAAATCAAATCGTCTAGCCGCTCAAACGTATCCTGACTGGAGGGAGATAGACC
>JBCDHF010000538.1:0-2906 GCA_038750375.1 Cyanobacteria bacterium P01_H01_bin.15 | reverse complement strand
GCGTTCTGGCACGCAGCCGCCCCCTTACGAAGGTAGTCGGCGGCTATAAGAGAACCAGACTATCCGTTTCTTCATTATTCTGCTTGGGGAATTTCGTCCCATAGACCCGTTTCTTGACGCAGGCTCAGGTAATCGCTGTTACCAAGAATAAGGTGATCTAAAAGGGGGATCTGCAAGATTTGAGCGGCTTGCAAGAGTTGCCGAGTGAGTTCGAGGTCTGCTTCGCTGGGACTCAAGATGCCAGACGGGTGATTGTGAGCAATGACAATTTTGACCGCCCCTTGCTTAACGGCCGTGCGGAAAAGTTCGCGGGGATGCATCAGTGTTTCGGTCGCGGTGCCAATTGTGATGACATGGGAACTGAGTAACATGCTGTGGACATCCAAAAATAGCGCTGCAAAACGTTCTTGGCTTTGCCACATCAGTTCATGGCTGAAAACTGCCGCAGCCGCAGTCGGATTATCCACAATTGTGCGATCACTGGGACGCTGTTGAAAGGTTCGCTTGCCGAGTTCTACTGCAGCTAAAATCGTGGTTGCTTTCGCCGGACCAATGCCCGGAATTGCCATGAGCTCAGCTGCTGCAATCTCTCGCAAAACGGCTAAGGCATCCTGTTGATGAGCCCCGAGTTGCAGTAGCATGTATTGCCCAAGTCCGACTGCCGAGAGTTTCCCTTTGCCTTGCCCGGTCCCTAGCAGAATTGCCAACAGTTCGGCTGTGGTTAAATGCCGGGCACCGACGCTCAGCAAGCGTTCACGAGGTCGTTCATCATTGGGCAGATCGGCAATCCGGAGGCTGTAGCTCATGGACTATTGAGTAACCGGTGGGCTCTCAGTGTAACCAGAATCTATAGGGGTGGCTCTTCTGTAATCCCGACTCGGTTCTGCCTAGAGCGATTGTCAAGAATTCCGGGTAGGGGCTTTTATGAGACCTCAGCTTTAACTTCCGCTTCGAGCTGCTCAACCACACCTGGGGTAAGTTCCAACAGCTTAACTAAACGCTGATAAGCCCTAGCTTCAGCTTCATTAACTGGATTGGTCGCCGGGGATTCACCATGAGCCAAAATAATTTCATAGCTGAGTTTGGCCGCCAGGCGTTTTTCATTTTCTGATAGCTCGCTGATGAGACCCTCAATCTCGATATCTCGGTTGAGGTAGTCTTGTAATTCGTATCGTAAAAATTCTCGTTCTTCTTCGCTACGGGCTAAGACCTTACTCATGCGCTCGGTGATGACCTCTAGCTCTTCGGCTGCGAGGTTGCCGTCAGACCAGGCAATATTGGCAACAACCCGCAATAGTTTGATTTGGTGAGCGCTGATTGAGGGTTTTTCTCCCAAATATACTTCGATGACCCGTGGATCGTTTTGGACCTCATCCATGGTGCCTTCACATAAGACCGACCCTTGATGGAGCACGGTGACTTGGCGTGCGATTTGGCGCACAAATTCCATGTCATGTTCGATCACGATGATGGAGTGGCTTTCTGCCAGAGCAATAAGCAAATTGCCTACATTTTCAGTCTCTTCGTCAGTGAGACCCGCGACCGGTTCATCGACTAACAGTAGTTCAGGAGATTGAGCCACTAACATCCCAATTTCCAATCGTTGCTTTTCCCCATGGCTCAACAGATCAGCCGGCAGTTCAGCTTTCGAGGTAAGACCGATAGTCTCAAGCAGTCCCGCAACGTTCCGTTTTTCAGCGCTGGAGGCTTTGCCAAACAAAGTGGACCAAACGGTTTTGGTTTGAACGCAGGCGAGGTCTAGATTCTCTTTAACTGTGAGGTTGAGATAAACGCGCGGGGTCTGAAATTTGCGACCAATGCCTTTCCGTGCGATCGCATCTTCAGATAGTTTGCTGAGATCTTGACCCTGGAATCGGACTGACCCTGTTGTGGGCTGGACTTTACCAGTGATAACGTCGAGAAAGGTGGTTTTGCCTGCTCCATTAGGACCAATGATGACCCGCAATTCACCAGGGCTCATATGAAAGTTCAGGTTATTGAGGGCGCGAAATCCGTCAAAACTAACGGTCAAATCGGTAATTTCGAGAATCTGGTCGCTCATAAGCGTTCGACGGCTGAGGTTGAGTTATAGCCCGTGCAGTTTAGCAAATGACTCTCAGCCCCTGAAAGCGATTTTGATACCGTTTCACAATTGCGTTGGATTTAGGGAAAACGGGTGCGGCAGGACTCGAACCTGCGACTCGCTGCTTAGAAGGCAGCTACTCTATCCACCTGAGTTACGCACCCTAGATTTTAGAAGGTTTATTATATATCTAAACCTCTGCTCTGCCTGCGAATAATAAATGACGCTCAGATTGTTTTATTGGTCTTTACGCATCGTTTAGGGGGCTCAACTCCTAATAGCTTTTCCAGAAAAAGCCGTTGGAATGCAAAATTTGGATTGTTTTTGTATGACTCTTTAGGAATTCATTGAGATTTCAGGAGAGTGTGACTCCTGCATTGTAGAAAGCTGGATGGTTCAGGAATTGTCTTAATTAAAACCATTTTCCCGTAATTTTTTCTGCTTTAAAGGGTGTTTTGAACCAGTCTTTTATTGTGATTTACTCGAACAGTAATTCTTCGGAATACCCTGTTTACGGTATAAATCAAGACACTAGAAAACTCTGCTTGGAAAATATAGCGCCCCGTAACCAAAGCCTCCCAAACTGCAGACCCATTCGACAGCCCGGCATTCTCAACGGTCGGACTCCAAGTAAAGCATCGATTCGAGGCTTTCCAGGAATAACGGTTTGTAACCGTGATTTTTCTGAATGGAATTCTTGATTTACCAAAACATTATTAAATGAATGTAAAATCCACTTAACAAGTTTCGCCATGTCATTGACATATGTTTAAGAAGCTAAGTATGATCGCGAGTAACCACTTCACTTTGCACCTTTGCTGAT
>JBCDHF010000537.1:0-2918 GCA_038750375.1 Cyanobacteria bacterium P01_H01_bin.15 | reverse complement strand
GGTCCGATAATAGGAACTCGGACCCGCTTTGTATAATCTGAACACCCATCCTGCTTTTCTCAAGTGGATGTATCAGCGGCATGTGTTTGTAGATCACTCGCGTTTAACGCCAACATTTATTCAACAACGTCATCAGATTACCCAGCGTCCCGGCGCGAGATTTGCCCCCGCGGCTTTTGTGACTGCCGCACTTGACCCGATGCGCGATCGCAAAGAATGGCTTAAAGTGGCGTCGGCCGTTGTAGGCGACTCCCGCTCCTCGATACAGGTGATTTTAGCGGATAAAGCGCCTCCTCAATCCAAAGCAGAAATGGAAGCATTGGCCGCACTTCCTGATGTCCAGAGTGCGCATTTGCCAGGCTCTCTTGGGCTTTACGAAGAATATGGTGAAGAGGTTGGAGCGATTGCTCTTGACTACTTCCATGCTTAGAAAAACTCCAGTAACCGAGGCTATTTATGGCAAACACTGCAATTGATACAGCCGTCCCCGTAACTGTTCTTACTGGGTATTTGGGCGCGGGTAAAACCACGCTATTAAATCGAATTCTGACCCACGAGCATGGCAAAAAAGTCGCGGTCATTGTGAATGAATTTGGCATTGTGGGGATCGATAATCAGATCGTTGTCGATACGGATGAAGAGATCTTTGAGATGAACAACGGTTGTATCTGCTGTTCTGTGCGAGGCGATCTAATCCGCATCATTAGCAAATTGATGAAGCGCCGCAATAAGTTTGATCATCTCGTAATTGAAACAACAGGGTTGGCAGAACCAGCCCCTGTAATCCAGACCTTTTTTGTCGATGATGAGGTTGAGTCCAAAACTCGTCTAGATGCGGTCGTAACCGTTGTCGATGCGCAGCATATCCAGCAGCACTGGGACGAAGAGGAAGCCATGGAGCAGATTGCTTTTGCCGATGTTATTTTGCTCAACAAAATTGATCTCGTTACTGAAGAAGAGTTGGCGACGCTAGAAGAGCGGATTCGGGAAATGAATGCGATCGCAAAAGTTCATCGCACCCTTGATACCAATATTGATATGCATGAGCTATTAGGGGTGGGTGCTTTTAACCTCGATAACACCCTCAAAATTGACCCCAATTTTCTGGAAACTACCTATAAGCACAACATCACCGTGAACTCGATGGCGCTGCTGGAATCGGGAGAACTCGATAGCCAAAAGCTAGATGCCTGGATTGGCGAGCTGTTACGAGATCACGGACCCGATATTTTTCGCATGAAGGGGATTTTGAATCTGTCTGGGTCAGACAATCGCTATGTCTTTCAAGGGGTTCATATGTCGTTTGAGGCTCGCCAGGACCGTCCCTGGGAGCCTGATGAATCTAGGAAAAATCAATTGGTATTCATTGGTCGGAATCTAGAGCAGCTCAATCTGAAGGAGCGCTTTCGCAATTGTTTGGTGAGCCAGTAAGGTTAACTTTGTGCTGAAATTAAAATGGGAAAATCTGCTCAAACGTCTCTGGGATACCCGTCTTTCGGACTATGTGACTGGTGTTGCTTGGTCCCCAGATGGCACTCGACTGGCGGCTAGTTCTGGCGCTGGAGAGGTGTTACTTTACACGCCCACAATGGAAGAATCTTTCTGTCTTCAATCCCCCAGACAGAGTCTGTCAATGCGATCACAATTTCCGCTGATGGTCAATTTTTAGCGGCTGGGGGTCAAGCGGGTACAGTTTGGATCTGGCAGGTTGCCGGTGATTCACCCACCCTACTGACCACCCTGGAGCATGAGCGCACTTGGATTGATCGTTTGCAATGGCACCCTACTTCTCCTGAATTGGTGTTTAGTTTTGGGCGCTATGTTCAGGTATGGCATTGCGTTGAGCAAACCGTTGTTACGACTTTAAATTTTGAAGACTCTTCGGTGTTAGATTTTGCCTGGCATCCCCAAGGGCTAGAACTGTCCGTCGGAGGCAACTAAGGCATTAAAATTTGGCAGAGTCAGGACTGGGATGCGGCGCCAGAAGTGAGAGAAATGAATGGGGCAAGTGTGACAATTGCTTGATCTCCAGACGGCAACTACCTTGCTTCGGGCAACAATGATTGCTCAATTTTGATGTGGGCCAAAGATCATCCCGATCCTTGGCAAATGCGAGGTTTTCCGGGTAAAGTTCGGCGGCTAGCCTGGTCTAGGCCAACCATCAAAGGGGCCGGCGCACCATTATTGGCATCGATGAGCAGCAATACAATTGTTGTGTGGACCAAAGCGGTTGACACATCAGCAGGCTGGGAACACCAGTTACTAGAGGCGCATGAGGATAGCGTAGAAGCGATCGCATTTCGACCAAAGTCACTGGTATTGGCTTCTGCCGCTGAAGATGGTCGTTTGCATCTGTGGAATAAGTCTCGTCGGATTGTACAAACTTTAAAGGGCGCCTCCGACGGCTTTTCTTGTTTAGCATGGTCCCGAGCGGGGAACATGCTAGCCGCAGGCGGCAGTTCTGGAGAACTATGGGTTTGGAGCGAAATGAATACAGGAAAAGGATTTAAGTAGTTCTGTTATGGCATTCGGTCGGATTTTAAGGATCAGTAGCTCCATTAAGCACATCTGAATGAACGTAGCTGCGCATCACGATGATGTCCGCACTGCTCTAGAGATGGTTATAAATGATCGCTGAGTAATAGCTTTTTCCAAAAAAAACAGAAAGGCAATGATTTAACTATTTTGTTCAGGTTTAAAGTACCGGATTCTTGGACAATCGGGCTCCTGAAGTAGCCACTAAATAGAGGTTAGGGATCGCTCGGAGCGTTTTTCCGGGGGAATTCTCGGGGACGAGCTTTGTTCACTTTCAGCTCTCGCCCCATCCATTCAGCACTGTCCAACGCTTCAATGGCGCTTTCTTCCTGCTCATTGGTCTCCATATCCACGAAAGCGAAGCCCCTGATACGGCCTTTTTC
>JBCDHF010000536.1:0-2933 GCA_038750375.1 Cyanobacteria bacterium P01_H01_bin.15 | reverse complement strand
ACGGTCATCCAAGGCATCAGAGCATAGTTTTGAAAAACCATTCCCCGATCCGGACCGGGACCTTTGATGGGCTTGTCATTAATCAAAATCTCGCCGGTTGTCGCAGCAGATAGCCCAGCGACGATATTTAAAAGCGTTGATTTTCCGCAACCGGAGGGACCAATGATGGTCACAAAGGTATTAGGCTTGATGTCAAAGTCGATATCTTCAATAGCTACGAAATTCGACTTCGCCTTACGCATCAGCTTGCTGACAAAATCTCGCTTCCCGAAAAAGACCTTTGAAACGTTGCGTATGGATAAACTAGCCGAGTCTGGAATCGCAGAACTGGCAGTCTGGACCTCGCGGGTTAGTCCAGTACTCATGTGGTTTTCCTCCCAAACGAAACAAAGTTTTCTAATGCGCCAAAAATGCTATCTAATATCAAACCTGTAAATCCGATGATGATGATCGCGACCAGAATATTAGGAATATACAAGTTATTCCATTCATTCCAGATGAAATAGCCTAGCCCAGTTCCTAAAAGCATTTCAGCGGCAACAATTACGAGCCAGGCAATCCCCATACTGATGCGGAGCCCGGAGACAATACTGGGCAGCGCAGCGGGAATAATTACTTTAAAAATAGTGCGTAAGCGTTTAGCGCCAAGGGTTTTGGCCACATCTAAATACTCCGGATTAACGTTCGCCACGCCAAAAGCTGTATTGATGAGAGTGGGCCAAATACTCGAAATCATAATAATAAAGACCCCTGTTTTCTCGGAATCCCGAAAGATATAGAGTCCCAGAGGCAACCACGCCAGCGGAGAAACGGGTTTAAGCAGCTGAACGTAAGGATTAAAGGCATTCAGCGCCACTTTCGACATGCCAATCATAATGCCGAGTGGAATGGCAATGACTGATGCGAGTACATAGCCAATCGCTACTCGCCGCAAACTAATGAGCAAATTCCAACCAATACCTAAATCGTTTGGTCCATTATCAAAAAAAGGATGAGTAATCCACCACCACAGCTCTTCTAAGGTTTTGGACGCAGTGGGCATGCCTTTGGCAAACCAGTTAGCACTGGCACCGACTTCCCAAAAGAGCAAAAACAAACCAAGGGAAAGAAGAAAAAGCCCGAGCGATCGCACAGTATCGTTAGCAAAGAAACCCATTGCTCCGGGTTTAGAAGGTGGATTAAGCAATGCCATTGTTTAGGGATCTCCTCGTGAATGTTCTTCTTTCCTAATTGCGTTCTATACGCCGTGCTGATCAATTTGAGCTTGAACGTAAGCAGACGGATTTGTCGGATCAAAATCGTCGAATTTAAGGAACTCGGTCCGATAAATGTCAGTTGGCGGGGTTTGGCCCACTTCTTCCGCGAGTTCTCGAGCCAAGTCGGTCAAGAAGATATCGGTGCCAACTTGGTCATAGGTCTCGTCAGTGATGACTTCGGCCGCTTTGCCGTCGCCCTGTAAATCCCAGCGCACCAATTGGGAAGAAATCCAATTCGCAAAACTTTGCCAAGGATAAGGGTCGAAATCAATCCGGTCCGGCACTTCTAACGTATTGCCTTGCCCATCTTCAAAATTACCAGTAAGTACAGCTTCCACAACTTCTACTGGCTGATTGAGAAAAGCGCGCTCGGAAATCGCCTCGGCAATTTCAGGGCGGTTAGCCGGATTGCGAGCGTAACCTGCGGCTTCAATAATTGCTTTGTTGAGGGCGCGGAAAGTATTGGGATTTTCGGCAATCCAAGCGTCACTCGCTGCAAACGCACAGCAAGGATGTCCCGGCCACAACTCTTTGGTGAGCTTGTGGATAAATCCGACATCTTCATAGACAGCCCGCTGATTAAAGGGGTCAGGCATTAGATAAGCATCAATATCGCCAGAGACTATCTGCGCAATACTGTCTGGTGGGGGAACAGGACGAATTTGGACATCGACATCCGGATCAAGCCCGCCGGTCGCTAAGTAATACCGAAGCAGCAAGTTGTGCATTGAATAAGGGAAAGGCACCCCAATCACAAAGCCTTTAAAATCAGCGGGACCGTTAACTTTGCCTTTATGACGATTGGCGACGGTAATCGCTTGACCATTAATGTTCTCGATACTGGCAAGCTTCACCCCAAACGAAGCGGAGCCCAAGCCAAGGGTCATGGCGATGGGCATGGGAGCCAGCATGTGATAGGCATCCAGCTCGCCTGCGATCGCTGAGTCACGAACTGCACCCCAACTCGGCATTTTGACGACTTTAGCGTTGAACCCGTACTTAGCATAGAAGCCTAGGGGCTCCGACATAATGATGGGTGTGGCGCAAGTGATGGGAATAAAACCTATTTGAAGCTCGGTTTTTTCGAGACCCTCAGCCACAGCTCCGGGATCTGCTGGCGCATTTTCCGCCTCTTCTGGTGGCTTGGCACAGTTTGCGAGAGTAACTAGCGCAGCGCCCACAGCCAGATTTCGTAAAAATTCTCGGCGCGTAAACGGACTCATCCGAATCGCATCCGTGAAGAACAGGCCTGCTTGTGGTCCAAAAGCGGCGGCAAACGCATTCTCAAGTCCGCCTGCCTGCTGAGCAAGACCTTGGATTAACTTTTCGCGTTTGGGATCACCTTTACCCGCAACCTGAAGAAAAAGTGCTTTCCGCAGTTCGTGACGATTGACTTTATCGCCTGCCTGAAAGGCTTCTGGCTTATAGAGACCCATCTTGACGACATCATCAATCATATCGACGGGGTCTTGGGGCATAGTCTGCATGAACTCCCAATGTTCCAGAGTTAAATGCTGACCACCGCAAAGCAAGCAGGCCATCTCAAACTCACTGAGTTCACCTCGCTTAGCTTTTAGCTGATCCCAATTGGGAGTCGTTTGCTCCCCTGACATCACGCCCCGATTTTTACCTCAAAAACATTTTCAAGGCCCAGTTATAGCGTCTTTCACCAGGTTT
>JBCDHF010000535.1:0-2939 GCA_038750375.1 Cyanobacteria bacterium P01_H01_bin.15 | reverse complement strand
GTTCACTTGATTGACTTTGGGGCTGTCCAAAACCCGGAAAATGCAAAAGGCTCCACGGTAACAGTTGTCGGAACTTACGGATATGCGCCTTTAGAGCAGTTTAGCGGTCAAGCTGTCCCTGCCTCGGATTTGTACGCTCTAGGTGCCACCTTAATTCATCTGGCTACCGGCTCACCTCCGACTCAACTCCCCTTAAAAAACTTACAAATTCAATTTCGCGATCGCGTTAAGTTATCTCCTAGGTTTTGTCGTTGGTTAGAGCAGTTAACCGCACCAGCCTTAGAAAACCGCTATCCAAGCGTTGCGGCTGCTCGACAAGAGCTGTTAGCAACGACAGAGATTATCGAAAGTTCGACATTTGTACCGATTGCGCCTGTCGCAGATAGCATTAAAATCGAACTGATTGCGTTGGAGCAAACTGCGGAGAAATTACAGATCCGAGTTTTGTCACGCAACCATTTTCAACTGCCGTTAAAAATCGTTCGCCACCTATTCCAGTTAGCGAGAAAGACAGGCAAAGCATCCTGGACACTCTTGACAAAAGAACAGAGTTTGCACGAGGGCTGGAGGACCGCCGTTGTGTTTCTGCTCTTGCTGTACGGCGGCTCATTTTTGTTTGGTCTACTATCAACCGTGGTGGGGCTTTCTTTTCCCTTAGCCGGTGCTTTGTTAGTTTGGCTCGGAGGTTCTTGGCTATGGAGTATCGGACGTTCCACCCAAATTGTTTTCTATCGTCAAGGAAATTTTTATATTCGACATTTATTTTTTCAACATATCCTGCGGGAGAATTACGGCAACGTTCGGCAAATTAAACAACTGAAGATCTGTTACTTTCCTAAAGCCAATTTTGGCACCGGCATTCATCGCCTAGCGATCGCACAGCAAAACTCTAATATTTCTACGACTAAATCTCCCCCCAGCACTTACTATTTTGGGGCTGGGCTCTCAACCAAAGAATTGATGTGGTTGCAAAGCTTAATCGATGGGTGGCTCCGTGGAAAGATGCTAGAGACTGCGTCAGTAGGCCAACAGACGGAGACGGATACTCAAGCCACAAATAGCGAAGAGAGAACCCAAACGGCGAGAGGTCAGTCGGTCGATCCAAGAGCCTAAGCTAGCTATCACAATTTTTCCTAAAATTTTGTACACGATTTCCGATTTTTGAGATTTCGATGCTATTTCTGATAGAAGGCAAAAGTTTGGGTCTAGCAGGTCATGAGTCCACAAGCATCGAGCTAAGGAAAAGGCAGGCTTCTCGCCGGAACGTCTATTGCTATCAATCTAGCCATTGGGATCGCACTAGGCTGGTCCGGACGCGAAAATCTCAAAATCCCAGCGTTAGCTCAACAGCAGACGACGACCTCGATAGGTGCAACCCTACCGACGGCAGCGATACCGAAGCGAGACGTATATTATCCAGGCTCAGAAGCCCTCAAGCCCGATGAAATGCGCGTGATTGCCTGCGGGACCGGGATGCCCAATGCTAGACCGTCACAAGCGGCCGCCTGTTTCTTGGTGGAACTGGGTAATGGCGATAAGTTTATTTTCGATATCGGTACTGGCTCAGCAGAACGGCTATCGGCCCTTAAAATTCCCTACGACTATTTGGATAAGGTTTTTATCGGCCATCTACATTCAGATCACTTTGGTGATTTGCCCGCTCTGTGGGTGGGCGGCGTCATCAGTAATCGGCAGCGTCCTCTTCGCGTGTGGGGTCCCAGCGGTTCTAAACCTGAATATGGCACGCAGTATGCAGTCGATCGCATGCAGGAAATGTTGACTTGGGATGCGGCATCTCGTTTGGGAAATGTCAATACACAAGGACAAGTGTTAGACGTCACTGAATTTGATTACAAGGCTGTCAACGAACCTATTTACGAAGAAAATGGAGTGACAATCAGCACAATTCCCGCTATTCATGCGTTGGATGGTTCAGTAAGTTTCATTTTGGAGTGGAACGGTCTTAAATTTGCATTTAGTAGTGATACGTATCCCAATCAATGGTGGATCAAACACACCAAAGGCGCTGATATTTCCATTCATGAAAGTTTCCTTCCGCCCAACTTATTAGTAACTAAATAAAAATTTCCCCTTGAAGATGCCTTGAACGTGGGAACGCAAGTTCATACCTCTCCCTCGATGTTTGGCAAAGTGATGGCGTTAACCCAGCCTCGGTTAGCGGTTGGTTATCATTTTTTCAATGATTTCGACACGGCACCAGAAGTAGAAGCAAAAATTCGCAGTACCTATGACGGTCCTCTGGCTCTGGCCAAAGACTACATGGTCTTTAATGTCACCAAAGATGATATTCGCATCAGAATGGCGGCTATTGATGAAGATATCTTTCCACCGCCTTCTGTTGATCCGAAGCTTCCAGCGGATCTGAGCGAGCGGATTGGATTTTCTGACTACGTCAATAGTGGGCGCGCATTTTTTGCTGATGTGATAAAAAATCTATTCAGACACAAATGAAGAGTTTGGAACAGATGTACCCACTCCAACTAAATAATGCTTAAACGGGCGATCGCAAACGGTCAAGGGTATCTTTTGCTGATTTTTATGCTGCTGGGAGTTCCCGATGCCAAAGCTGACTATGTGCATCAGACTTTGGCTGAGCGTAGTCCAACCATCATGGAATGGCAGATTGAGGATGAGCAGGTCAGGCTGATTCTAGAAATTGATGACGCGCCCCCCCCATATTCAGGCATCTCCAGCAAGGGCAAGCCGAATCTCGATTTCTTCAGGCGAACAATCAAATACCTATTCGTGGTCAAGTGAGAGTGCTCGAACCTCGTGATCGCAAGTTACGATTTGATCCCAATCAGCCCAATCCGTTGGATATGCGAGGCAACCCGATTCCCTTACCAGAACTAAGCCCGACGGTCACTTATGCAGAGATTGTCTACCCCTTGGCATCGCTACCGAAACAATTGGCGCTG
>JBCDHF010000534.1:0-2948 GCA_038750375.1 Cyanobacteria bacterium P01_H01_bin.15 | reverse complement strand
TTCGTTCATTGGCTACCCGTTTTTATCCGGCGACGGATTTTGAGATGGTTCACTCCTTGGGGGTGGATTCAGAAGCCAACACAGAACAGGATTGACGAGGTCATCGCTTCGACCCGGTTGCTCAGCAAGAGACAGGTGGAAACGCTCTTTCCTGACTGCGTGGTCGTCACCGAGCGGCTGCTGGGGATATTCCCGAAGTCCTACATCGCATATCGAACGAACAGCGACTAGACGAATTCAGTTGGCGCGCCGCCGCGCACGACTGATCTCTGACGTTAGACTGCCCATCCTCAGCCCTCGGTGGTGATCATACCGATGTGGGTACCGTCGTGGGTGAGCAGTGTGTTGGTGGCGATCGTCGTGCCGTGGAGCACATGCTCGATGTCGCTATAGTCGGCTTGGGCCATCTCGCACAGGGTTTGGATGCCCCGAATCATGCCAATGGAAGGATCGTCAACGGTGGTGGGGACTTTGTGAATCCAGGTCTGCTCCTGGGCCACATCGGCCAAAATTAGGTCGGTAAAGGTGCCGCCAATGTCTACCCCGATGAGTTTCATGGCCGCTCTTCTCCCGTGCCAATGTGCCTCGGATTCTAGGGAGAGAAGGTGTTGGCAAAATTTTTAGGTTGCACGTTTGAGGCGTTCTACAGACAGCTCTTCCTTTCAACGGTGCTCGCCCGCTGTGTCTTACCGATCTAACGGGCTTCTCACGCCTCGCCCACCCTGATTCAAAACATGGGTATATATCATTGTGGTCTTGATATCTTTATGACCGAGTAACTCTTGCACAGTGCGGATGTCGTAGCCGTCTTCTAATAAATGAGTCGCGAAACTGTGACGCAAGGTATGGCAGCCGCCATGTTTATGAATGCCTGCGGCTTGCACTGCTTTTTTGACGGCTCTCTGTATTGATTGTTCATAGACGTGATGCCGTCGAATCTGTTGACTTCGAGGATCAATAGATCGCTTCCATGAGGGAAACACAAACTGCCATTTCCATTCCTTTTCAGCATTCGGATATTTGCGTGCAAGAGCATAAGGCAGCTCCACCGAACCATAACCCATCGCTAAATCTTGTTGATATAGCTGTTGGGTCTTTTGAAGCTGTAGCTTCAGCGGCTCAATCGTTGCAGTTGGTAACATCGTGACGCGATCTTTATGACCTTTAGCATCCCGAATCGTAATTTGCCGATACTCAAAATCCAAATCTTTTACTCGAAGCCGCAACCCTTCCATTAGACGCATGCCACTGCCATATAACAAGCTCACGATTAAGTGATTCATGCCATCTAAATGACTGAGGAGTTGTTTGACTTCGGTTCTAGTAAAGACAACTGGCAGGCGCTTGGGCCGGTTGGCCCGTTCAATATTTTCAATATACGGTAGCTCAAGCTCTAGAACCTGCTTGTAGAGAAACAAAAGCGCACTTAAGGCGACATTTTGTGTTGATGCCGCAACTTGCCGATCAATCGCAAGATGGGAAAGGTATGCCCGAATTTCATCGACTCCCATTTCGCTAGGATGGCGCTTTTGATGGAACAAGATGAAATCTCGAATGTAATAGATGTAGGATTTCTCCGTTTTTAAGCTGAAATGCCGCAGCCGTATGGACTGACGCACTTGCTCAAGCAAGCGAGGATTCTGAGATTGTGTCATGGAGATCAGAGGCTGGATAACACCGTTATCAGGGGTGTTATCCAGCACTTCTGACGGATAACACCTTACATTCCCAGAGTTAACTATCAGTTTTGCCATCTAACACCCCGAAAGTATGGAGTTAGACAGTGAAGTTGCTATATAACGCCCGAAAGATTGGGTGTTATCCAGCAGATCTGGGATATAACTGCGGGCATGAGGGGGATTATCTGGCAGATCTGACGTTGAATATATAGTTAGGAAGACACTGGAACCTGTAATCCAGCTAAAGAACTTTACGTCCCACAGGTCTGTCCTTTTATTAGAATTTCAATTCTTCAGGCAATCAATACATTCTTTGAAATCATGCTCCTTGCAAATATAATGATTTCTTAACTCAATTCTCTGAAAGAAGTACATGCGACGAAAAGATGGTTCACCAAAACTCAAAGCAAGGAGGAATTGGCCTGTTTTTGATTATGGCTTTAAGGAACACCCAAATAACAAGATATTTTATAACAATGCATTAGATGAATTTCACGATAATGCATCGTACTCTCTCATGTCATTCTTTTGCGGATGTGGCGGGATGGATTTGGGTTTTTTGGGTGGTTTTCACTACAACAGCGAATATTATCGCCAACTACCTTTCAAGGTCATTAAAGCCGTTGATAATAGTAAAGATGCGGTTGAAACTTATAACCTTAATCTAGGTCAACATGCTGAAATTAGAGACTTAACTGAGCTAAATCTTGAAGAGTTACCTAAAGCTGATGTGCTACTCGGTGGTTTTCCTTGCCAAGATTTTTCTTCATCTGGCTCAAAAACTGGTTTTCAAGGCAAACGAGGCAAGCTCTACCAGGTCATGAGTGACTATATGAATTTCCATAAACCTGCTGTAGTCATCGGTGAAAATGTACCGCATTTAGCAAGGCTCAATAGAGGTTCATATCTTAAGACGATACTTTGTGAGTTTGAAGATGTGGGTTACAGATTTAGTGTCTGGGAATTATACGGTCCCGACTTCGGATTATCGCAGAGTCGGAGAAGGCTATTTCTTATTGGTGTAAGAGATGACTTAGATGGTGGTCCACTTAAACCATTGCCAACTCATTTAAATAATCATATTCCGATTGATGTGGCATTATCAGATCTTGAGAATATTTACGATGAATCTGTAACTAATCAGAGTCAGTATTTTGTTGCAACGAGAGCAACAAGTGGTGGTGGTCAAGGAGACCATACAAATAAGGTTGGGGAAGTAGCTTACTGTATAAGAGCAAATTCACGTGGACGTATCCAATTCCATTACGC
>JBCDHF010000533.1:0-2956 GCA_038750375.1 Cyanobacteria bacterium P01_H01_bin.15 | reverse complement strand
GCTTTGTCTTGCCTTGATCCAATTTATCGGGAACTACATTATTCAACAGAGTTCGCCCTGGCTTCTTCGCGGCTTGCTGTTTCGAGTTTTACCTCGGCTTGCTCGGTGGGTTTCAAGGTTTTGAGTAGCTTATATATTCCCTTTACGATCGCAAAGGGGGCTCCTCCGTTTTGGACAATAAAACGTAATCGCTATTTCTAAAAAAAAGAGCTAGAATCCAAGCTGCATCAATTGTTTGAGACAATTACGTACTGAACCCAGGAAAACTGCACATGTCCGATTCCGATTTATTACTGGTCACCGATAAAGTTTATTTTGATATTTCCATTGGCGGGAAGCCTGCCGGACGGATTGTGATGGGCTTATTTGGGAAAACGGTCCCCAAGACTGCCGAAAATTTTGCGGCGCTCTGCACCCACGAAAAGGGGTTTGGCTATCGCGGCAGTAAGTTTCACCGGGTCATCAAAGACTTTATGGCTCAAGGCGGGGATTTCACGAACGGGAATGGAACCGGCGGTAAGTCAATTTATGGCAACAAGTTTGAAGACGAAAACTTTAAGCTCAAGCATTATGGTCCTGGCTGGTTAAGCATGGCCAATGCCGGTCGTAATACCAATGGCTCGCAGTTCTTTTTAACCTTTATCCAAACTCCTTGGCTCGACGGGGCACACGTCGTGTTTGGGAAGGTCTTGGAAGGGAAGGATCTGCTCAAGCAAATGGAGCAAGAAAAAACCGACCCTCGCGATCGCCCACTAAATGACATTGAGATTAGCAATTCAGGCAGTCTCCCGGTGGATGAGCCCTTCGTCGTCGATGCGGACTAGTTGACTTATTCTTTATCTCTGTTGAAGGCGCTCTCGCTGATTAGTTGTGTATTCTCTGGTTATTGAGCCCTCTTTACTTGGCGCATGATTACCTCTGTCGCTCTCATTGCCACCGAAAGTAAAACGCCTCTGTTAGCGAGTTTTGTTCGTGAACATCGTGCGTTGTTTGCGCGCTATCCGCTGGTGAGTCCTCAGGACTGTGGTGAGCGCCTTCAACAGGATACGCCCCATGATATTGAGCTAGTTTTGCCGATTCAAAGAGGAGGGCTTTCTCAAATTGCAGCGCGAGTTGCCATTGGTGAGATTCGGGGGGTGGTGGTCTTTCGGGATCAGCAGATTCCGGCTTCCTTGGCTCCCCATTACGAAGTCTTACTTCAGCTTTGTGAATTACATAACGTTATCTTAGCCACCAATCGCAACACAGCTCAGGCGCTGGTGTATGCCCTGCGGGATGTGCCGATTGCTCATCTCATCTTTAACCCGGTTTCGGGTCAGGGGAATGCACAACAGGAGATTAATCTCATTCGTGAACTGTTGCGACCCTACTATCAAGTCATCATTCATCGCACGTCGTTAGATTATCACGCACAAGATCTGGCGATGCGGGCGCTTAATCTGTCTCCAGATCTCATCATTGCGTCTGGTGGTGATGGAACTGTGTCGGAAGTGGCGAGTGTGCTAATCGACACCAAAATCCCGTTGGGCATTATTCCCCGAGGCACAGCGAATGCGTTTGCGATGGCATTGGGGATTCCGACCAATATTCGTGAGGCTTGTAGCACGATCAATTTAGGCAAGGTCAAAATTGTGGATGCGGCTCGCTGTAATGGGCATTTACCGATGGTTTTGCTGGCAGGGATTGGGTTTGAAGCGGTGACGGTCGAAAAAGCCAATCGCGAGCAGAAAAATCGCTGGGGTGCGTTGGCCTATATTATGGCGGGCTGGCAACAGCTCAATGAGTTTGAAACGTTTAAGGCTGAAATCGAAATTGACGGACAAATTCAAACGCTGGAAACGGTCGCAATCACGATTGCCAATGCGGCACCTAATACCTCGGTGTTAGCACAAGGGGGAGGGAAAGTGTTGATTGATGATGGTGAGTTGGATGTCACCATTACGGTCCCTGACGGTAAATTTGATCGGTTTCAGGCGATGCAGACGGTGCTTGATTTGTTTGGTGCGGGGTTGATGAATGCACCATCTGAGCGGGAAGAGGTAATTCATCTACGGACTTCAAAAATCAAAGTATCTACCGATCCGCCGCAAAAAGTTGTTGTTGATGGTGACCTCATTGAAGATCGCGAAATCACGATCGAGTGTGTGCCTAATAGTTTGAGAATTATGGTTCCTTAAGCAGCGTTTTCTCTAAATGTAGGGGAAAATCTAAGCACTCACATATTTATTAGACTTGTTGGGTAATAAGCAGAAAAAACAGCTGAAACGTTGACTGGGAGAGGCTTTCAAGCTCATCCAACCCGAAGTCCCTGAAAGCTTTTGCTGATAGGCATTTCAGCGATTTCATTCTCTATTTGCCCAACAACTATATTAATAACAGCTCAGAGGGTGACAAAAGGTCTGAAAAGCCTTGATAAACAGAAGTCTGGAAGGTGAGCACTATTCAAAGTTCGAACGATTGCTTATTAAAAAAAAGAAATTTTTGGCTAAATGAGCCGTGTACTAGGGCAAATCCGGATCAGTCAATCATTGCGTACCAGTATTGCTCCCACTTTTATTGAGGACTTTAATCCCTACAAAGCTTACTGAGAAAAGATTTTAGCCGGACTGTCACCCCCTGAGTAATAACAGATAGACTCTACCACACCTCTAGAACAGACCTCCATCGGAGTATCCAAAATGCGGGTCTAGTTCTCCTTAGCTTTGTTGTAAATCAGCGCTGCGGACCAACAATATGGCTTCTATTTTCTTGTCAACGATTCGAACAAATGAATAACCCAGCCGCAGCAAGCTGCGGGGTATCTAAAGCCGAAGCAGTTTCAGTTAAAGCGCTTTGCTTTTTTCCTCTTCGCTGCTCTGCTCTTGATTATATTTTGACAATTTCTGTGTTTACTCCGTCTCCTACCGTCCCGATATATCCTCCATCACTCCAAAATTCTCCACCCCATAGTTGTTTT
>JBCDHF010000532.1:0-2968 GCA_038750375.1 Cyanobacteria bacterium P01_H01_bin.15 | reverse complement strand
GAGAACGACTCCCCGAATGTTGATATTCCTTGTATATTTTTAGCGTTAAATAAAAAATGCTTTGTGCACCAAGAAAATCTAGATACATTATTTAAAACTTGGCCTGCTTCCAATTTTGGTGAATCAGATGAGGCAGATTTAATTATTGCTAACTTTCGGCGGTGCTTTTATGAGCTTCCGCCTGGAGCTTGGATTGCACATCTCGGCATGATGCTCTCGCGTGCTACCGATATGCGGCGTGTCGTTGTCAAAGGTTTGGACCGCATAGAAATTCCGAACTATCTGTCGTGCATTAATTGGTCTTGGTCAACCGATAAAATTGCCGGAATTATCGAACAGATTTCACCTTATGTGGATGATGTAATCCTCGACATGGATGTTGGTGCGCAAATGATGCCAACCATTGGTTTAGAATGCCGTATTGAACAGCAGCCGTCTCAAGGAAATCGGTGGCAGAAGTTTCTGGAGTTTTTAGTCAGTGCTGGCTTGTGTACTCCTGAAAAAGCGGAAGCGTTACTGGCGTGGCCCGGAGTCACGCAAAAATCTGATGTTCCTCCGGAAATGTGGCCGCTTAATCTTGCCTTAGGGGACTGGTTTGCCGGAAAAGATGCGATTAGTTGTTTTTATCGCCGCATCTATCACATCAAGCTTGTCTATCGTCCTGATAAGCCCCTAGAAGCCAAAGCGTACCTAGAATTCGGTCACCTCTGGTTAGATGCTCGGAACATACCCTCCCGTATGCGTCAGCTGCAAGCATCAGACCTGGAGCACTCAGACAACGTCGCTACTCCAGGAACCAATCAAAGCTATCTCGACAAGGTTCGGCATTATTACAATTCTCAAACGCCGGCCATCCTCAAGCAGTTTGGCGCAACCTATCAAGCGGGATTGCTGAAAAATGGCTCAGACTCTATCACGAGTAAAGCCAACAACCTAATTTGCGCAACTCGTGCAGGCGTAAAACCCGGTATGTATATCCTTGACGCCGGTTGCGGGGCTTGTGGACCGAGTATTGATATTGCGACTCATATCCCAGATCTCAAGATTGAAGCGCTTACCCTTTCAGACGTTCAAGCCCAAGAAGGGCGAGAATTTGTGAAAAAAGCAAGTTTATGCGATCGCATAAACGTACAAGTGGGCGATTATCACGAGCTAAGTTTTGCAGAGGGAACCTTTGATTTGGTGTTTTTCCTGGAATCTTCGGGATATTCCTATGACCAAATACGGTTATTTTCCGAGGCTTTCCGAGTATTACGTCCCGGTGGAATTCTTTACATAAAAGACGCGTTTGTCAAAGAAGGGGATTTAACTGTCATCGAAGAGGAAGACTTGGCAGAATTCAATCGAGTCTATGCTTGTCGTCCGACTCGCATGAGCCAAACGGTGAAATCAATCGCGAATTGCGGATTTAGAATCGAGGGCTTCCAAGACTTAACAGAAATTATCAGTACAGACGCTGCTGTCAATGCCATGTTTGCCGATAGTCAGAATCGAAAGGTCTTATCCGAATTTGGACGATCGCATTTTCGTAAAAGCCAATGCATTACGCCCGTCATGTTTGGGGAAATTCGCGCGACCAAACCGCCTACGGCTTAGCCTTCTAGAATATTCGGGATAGAATGTGGGGGTCCAAAAGTAGGGGACTCGCTAACCCTACAGGTTTCTCTCGCGTACTCAAATGCCGTCAAAATACTCGCGTCTCCAAACGGTTCTTTCCTTGGCTTTTTTTGGCAATTTATGGGTGTTCGCACAACCGCACCTTCATGCCCAAATCAACCCAGATGGAACACTTCCCAATAATTCTGTTGTTTCGCGAGATCAACAGACCATAAAGATTGATGGCGGAACAACGGTAGGCGGTAATTTATTCCACAGTTTTTCTGAATTTTCTGTTCCAACAAATATCGAGGCCCATTTCAACAATAGTGCAGCTATTCGCAATATCCTCTCCCGCGTCACCGGCAGCAATCTATCTCAAATCGATGGGTCTATCAGCACGAATGGTGCCAGTAATCTTTTTCTTTTGAATCCTAACGGCATCATTTTTGGACCTAACGCAACTTTGAATATTGGTGGCTCATTTGTGGGGACAACCGCAGATAGTATTCGTTTCGCAGATGGCAGCGAGTTCAGTGCTAATCTTGGCTCAACCCCTCCTTTATTGAGCATTAGCCAACCAATCGGACTGAATTTTCGGGGAAATGCTAAACCGATCAACGTTTTAGGTACGGGTCATGCGCTCACAATTGATAGTTCTAATTTCGGGATTTTGATTCGCGATCCCGATGTTGCAGGACTAAAGACAGCACCGGGTGAATCGTTTGTTTTGGTAGGCGGAGATGTTTTATTTGACGGAGGTCTCGTAACGGCAGACTCTGGACAGATCGAGATTGGTGCAGTGGAATCCGGCTTTGTCGGAATCAATGATGATTTTCAGTTGGACTATGCCAATGTCGATAGTTTCAAAGATGTTGATCTCATTCAAAGAGCGCTGTTAGACGCTAGTGGGGTGGAACCGGGATCGGTTCAGTTGAATGCTGAAACTGTTTCGCTAGACACTGGCGCGGTCGTATTAAACCAAAATTTTGGTGTTTCACCCGATCGACCGATTCAAGTCAATGCGTCCACTCTAAAAATCAAGGGCACGGAAGCGGAGCAAAGAATTCGGACTCAGCTGAATTCAGTAGCGTTTGGTCCTGGAACTGGTGCAGACATTCAGGTTTTTGTTACGGACTTGATCTTGGAGGATGGAGCCCGAATCGACACAGTTAACGTTGGCGATGGCGGTAGTGGCAATATTTTGATTGAGGCATCAGAATCTATCTCTTTATCTGGAACATCACCGTCTAACACTGACTTTGTCAGATTCACAAGTCAAATTGCTTCCCGAAGTCAAGGAGTCGGCAATAGTGGTAATCTCGATATTTCAACCAAACGTATAACCAGTCGAGATGGGGGGAATATTGTG
>JBCDHF010000531.1:0-2990 GCA_038750375.1 Cyanobacteria bacterium P01_H01_bin.15 | reverse complement strand
GGCCTTGTTGCAAGAAAAAAGCTGCGGAGAGATAGTGGATGAAGATTTGAGTACCACCAAAAACCAAAATCCATGAGCTATCAGCTCCGCAACTGGTCCGAGTATAACGCCGGACTGAAAAAAAGAGGCAGTGTGACCTTCTGGCTAGGGGAAGATATCGAATCAACTTGGTTAGAGACAGAGAAGACAGGTCGAAGAGGGGCATCGCTAACCTACAGTGACCTGGCAATCATAACCTTTGAGACAATCAAAAACGTCTACGGTATGGCGGGACGGCAAACAGAAGGATTCATCGAGTCCCTGTTTGGGGTGATGGACATAGACTTGCCGGTGCCAGAACACAGCACTGTGTGCCGACGAAAAGGGAAATTAGGAGTGACATTACCAGTGCAGCCCAAGTCAGGAGCGGTGCATGTGGTGGTGGACTCGACGGGAGTAAAAGTATACGGGGAAGGGGAATGGAAGACCAGACAGCGTGGGGTGAGTAAACGTAGAACGTGGCGAAAGCTGCATCTGGGAGTAGACGAATCGACGGGGGAAATACTCTGCGCGGTGGTCAGTGGCAATAACGTGCATGACAGTGAAGTCCTGCCGGACATATTGGCGGGAGTGGAAGCAGAGATAGAGCAGGTGTCAGCAGATGGAGCGTATGACACGGAGCGCTGCTATGAGGAACTGAGCGAGCGAGGAGTGAAGGTGGCAATCCCGCCACAGAAGAATGCAAAGATATGGCGGCATCGGAATTGCCAAGGACCACCTCATCCGCGAGACGAGAATCTGCGAGAGATAAGGAAGAAGGGACGAAAAGGATGGAAACGAGAGTCAAAATACCACCGACGCTCAATTGCAGAGACTACGATGTTTAGATTGAAAGTGATTTTTGGCGGAAAAGTAAGGTCAAGGAAATTTGAAAATCAGGGGACAGAATTACTGCTTCAATGTGCGGCGCTGAATCGGATGATTCAGATTGCCAAACCAGATACTGTTTGGGTGGAAGATTAACTCAAATCTGGGAAATTACAACAGTTCTGAGCATTTTTGATTTATGCAACAAAGCCCTTCTTCACTACCCAATATCCCTTGATTTAGAAGTCTTTTAAGTGCTTTTACAATAGTTGTGAATAGTATGTTAGTATTTTTGCGCCATAGCTCTTCGTGTTTTTTTCTTGGGTTGATTCAAGTATTTTATCAAAAGCTTCATGTATTCTAGATAAAACATCCTTTGCTTTATCTAAACAATCAATTTCTTCCCAATCACAATCCCATTCTTCGAAATACATCTAATCCTCGAGACTGTCAAAATGAGGCTGAGTGCAGGCCGTGGTTCAAATGGTAAGCGCATCATTATCAGAGTAAAGTGCGAAGGAAGAGGTTCTTTCACTTTTATGGTTGGCCTGAATATTCTCAAAAGCCTGCTTTGTAAAGCTTTTGACTTGTGTGAAGAGTTCGTCAAACATTTGATCATTCATTATGTAAATCTGCTTCTCTCAGTAGATCAGAACGGTCGGAACTCAGCGGCGAGAATGAAGAATCCCAACATATTCAATTCTGTTTATTGACAACAAAGCCCTATGAATTTAATGACCAAAGTCATCTGAGTCAACAGTATTATCAAAAAAACTGTGGGGTCGTCCAGCGCTGAATGGTCGGGTGAAAATTTGAGCGATCGGATATGACCGATCTTGTATCCGTACAAGGAACTCAATGTTTAAGCTTTGCCACTGCTGCCGAATAGCCGGAGCTTTTCCGCGATCACTGTCTGCATGGCTTCTGTAGCTGCTTTTTGACAATTCAGAAGATCAGTTTGTGAGTCCGTTTGTCCATATTCTCGCCAGAACTGTAAATAGACCTGTCGAACTTCGGTATTGACATTGAATTTACACACTCCAAGATCGATTGACTGTTGAATCATTTCGCCAGGAAGTCCGGATGCGCCATGCAGCACTAGGGGAATATCAACGATTTGTTGGATTTTGGCCAGTCGTTCAAAGTCGAGTTTCGGTTTTTGGTAGTACTTACCATGTACGTTGCCAATGGTGACAGCGAGAAAATCAACCCCAGATTCGGCAACGAATTCCTGCGCCTGCTCAGGATCGGTCATTTTGGCTTCTTTTTCTGCTACGGTCATGCCGTCTTCCGTGCCGCTAATGCGCCCCACTTCTGCTTCCACTGTTGCGCCTTGGGCATGGGCGAGAAGAGTCATCTCTTTGGTAAACGCCAGGTTTTCGGGCAATCTAAATTTCGAGCCATCCGCCAAAATGGATTGAACGCCCGTATTTAAAGCTATCTCGATATTTGAGCGATCGCTGCAATGGTCGAGATGAACTGACATTGGGACTTTGGCAGCATCAGCCGCTTCTAAAAAAAGCTTGACAAGGGGTGAACCGCCGAAGCTGAGGACATCAGGCAGGATTTGAATCATGGCGGGACTATTTTCGGCTTCGGCTGCGTTGACCACCGCTTTAGCCCCTTCGAGGTTGTACAAATTAAATGCGCCGATAGCGTAGGCGTCTTTTTTGGCAGCGTCTAAAAGCGCTTTTGTCGAAATCAGCATATTTTTAGGCCGGGTCGTAGTGACTGTGCAGCGGTCACAATTATCATACTGGTCACCTGTGGGACTCTTGAAAGGAACGAGTTTAGCGAGTAACTTGGTTGCTTTGAGAAGAACGAGATTTTTTAGAAACGCAATCCTTTCGAACTTTATTTCCCGGCCGCTCTGTTCGCGGCTGTTTGACTAAACACGATATGTGATTAGCGGCTTGACTCGTTGGATTGAAGAGGGAACCCTTACTATTTTGGTGCCCTATTTCTGTTAAGTTCTGAAAAGAGTCGCGTTTACCATGCCACATGACAGCCACCAAAGCTCGGGACGTTCAATTTTTCCCCATCGACACAGATACTTGGGTTTTGCGATCGCGTACTTGGGATCGTTTGAAATTTGAAATTGAATACGGTCTGCAAAAAGGAACAACCGCTAATTCTTACTTGAT
>JBCDHF010000530.1:0-2999 GCA_038750375.1 Cyanobacteria bacterium P01_H01_bin.15 | reverse complement strand
TTCAGTTCCTAGAACTGAAAAAGATTGATAACTCAAGAAGCTTTTCTTTGCTAATAAAGGCTGTTGAGCGCACTTTAGCAGAGACAGAATTAAAAAATAAATCAAAAACTCAGATAAGGTCAGACAAACAATTGTTCAAGCTCCAACAAGCTTACATTGGGGAAAAGCTGGTTATGGTTGATGAAGGAGAAGTTTCTTGTATGAGTTTTGCTGAGTTCTATGATAGGTTTGACTCAGAGTTTTCAAAGCTACAAGATTTTGAGGATCTGATAGAAATTTTGACTAGAGCAGTTTCTAAAGACTCAGACAGCTTTTGCTTGGCAAGATGTTGCTTACTAGGAAATGCGTTGGTTGATTTAATTGATTTCCTTGACCCCAATAATCAGTACATATCCAAGATAGACCGTGAAAAAGTTTTAGTGCCTGGATTAGAGGCTTATGTGTAGTCAGCCGCAGCAACCCAACACTTCACGGTAGCGGACGGTCGAAAAGCTGCTTGTGGTGCAGCAAAAGTTCTCTGCTGCTGCTATGTCTTGCCGTTATGCTTGTTAGCGTTGCGGCAAGATAATATGAAGCTGGCTGTTGCAAGGCTATTGCTATGACTTCGCATTCCAAGGAGCAAGCGGCTGTTATTCGTACAGCCAGAGGGCTGACGATAGCGGGCACACGCATCACCCTTTACGATGTGATGGACTACGTAACGGCTCAATATCCTCCCAAGTTTATTCAGGGCTTATTTGACCTGACGAAAGAGCAAATCGATGTTGCGCTGACTTATATCGAGACGCATCGTGCAGAAGTGGAAGCCGAGTATCAGCAGGTTCTTCAAGAAACTGAACACCTTCGACAATATTACGAAGAGCCAAATCGTGAGCGAGCTGCTCGAAGTGCCGCAAAGCCACCAAAGCCTGGAACTGAGGCTGCTTGGGAGAAGCTTCGAGCGGCCAAGGCAAAGCGTAAATCCAAAGTATGATCTTTTTCGATCACAACCTCAAAGGTCATGCTTTGGTCTTTTTTGGCGCGATCGCATCGCATCGCAAGGTTGGTTGGATGTTGCCCCGATTCAGTTTGTCACATTTGACCAAGTGAATTTGTCAATCAATAGTGATGACCGGGTTGTTTGGCGACTTGCTCAAGCGAATCAGATGATTTTGCTGACTGCCAACCGCAGTATGAAAGGAAAAGATTCACTAGAGCAGGTCATGCGTGAAGAAAACACTTCAGAGTCATTGCCTATTATCACGGTTAGCAATGCGGATCGACTGCTGAGTGATTCCGAATATCGAGGGCGGTGTGTTGAAAGCCTAATCGAAATCGTTCTTGATATTGATACCTATCTTGGTGCGAGACGAATCTTCATTCCGTAATCTTGAAGATTAATAATCTCGTTCACGTTGATCGGAAACATGGCATAACAATCCCAATGCCCTCGACCGTTGAGAGATTATTGGTTAGAGTTCAAGGCTATTTGCGGCGCGTGATTGGGGCCGTTACGCAGCAAATTTCTCTTTCGCCAAGCTTTATGGAGGAGGTCGCGATGAAACGACGAGCATTGGTTCAATTTACCGCTACTTCTGCCGGTTCTATATTGATGAATCAGATATTTGCAGGTTGTAATCGCCGGCACAACACAGAGACTATTGCAACTGATTTCAGCTGGCGAATGCCTGATGAATCAGAACCTCATGAGCGTACCTGGATGGCATTTGGTGCTAGCAGTAAAATCTGGGGTCATAGGCTTCTTCCAGAGGTTCAAGATAATTTAGTCACAATCGCTAAATCAATCGCTGAGTATGAACCTGTGTATACGCTAGTTCGAGAGGCAGACTACGACCTTGCTGCCCAAAAGTGTGGTTCATCAGTCAACTTGGTCATTTGCCCGCTAGATGACCTCTGGATACGCGACACTGGGCCTGTTTTCGTCAAAAGTGACCGACTAAAGATTGAGGGTATCGATTTCAACTTTAATGGCTGGGGCCAGAAGCAAGCACATAGACATGATGCTAAAGTTGCTCATTTTGTTGCTGAAAAAGTTGGCAGCCAGGCGATTGCCACCCAATTGGTATTAGAAGGAGGCGCTATTGAAGTAGATGGTCACGGCACAGCAATGATGACTGAAAGCAGTGTGCTCAATCAAAATCGCAATCCAGGTATGAGTAAGTCTGAGTTTGAAGTTTTGCTTAAGCCGCTCCTGGGTTTACGCAAGATCATCTGGCTCCCTGGCATTCGTGGTAAAGACATTACCGATGGCCATATTGACTTCTACGCCCGTTTCGCTCGCCCGGGGGTTGTCGTTGCCGCATACGAACCTGATCCAGCCTTTTTCGATCATGCCGTTACGAAAACTAATCTGGATATACTTCGCTCTGAGACGGATGCTGATGGACGTCAGCTAGAAGTTATCGTGCTGGAGAATCCGCAAACAATTCGCCCTACTTTTGAAACGGACGAGTTTGCGGCAGGCTATATCAATTTCTATGTGGTGAATGGAGCAGTAATGGTTCCAGAGTTTGGGGATGCTTTAGCAGATAGTAAGGCAAAGTCGATATTACGGGATTTATATCCTAAACGTGACATCGTACAGTTGAATATTGATGCGATCGCGGCTGGTGGTGGCGGCATACACTGCACCACACAACAACAGCCCCAAGTCTGACAACTAATGCCTACGTCGAATAATGGTTTTACACGGTGTCTAGCTGTTTGCGATCGCCGCCAATCTCCACCCCTCTTCAGCAGTCAGCTCCAGTACCTGCTGGTGGTATTGCTGCAGGGAAGACCGGTGGCCGACGCTGATGTAGGTGGTGGGGGTGGCTTGGAGAGCCAGGTAAAGGCGAGTTTCGTTGTCGAGGTCGAGAGCGCTGGTGGCTTCATCAAGCAGAGCGTAGCGGGGAGCGTGGAGGAGAAGGCGGGCGAAGGCGAGGCGCTGTTGCTCACCGACCGAGAGGGTGAAGATATGATCTTGGCCGCCGTCTAAGCTGCCCCAGCGATCGCGCAAC
>JBCDHF010000529.1:0-2999 GCA_038750375.1 Cyanobacteria bacterium P01_H01_bin.15 | reverse complement strand
GCGGATGTCCAAACCAAGATTCGGGAGCTGCAAGAGAGCTACGAAAATCTCACGGTTTCTCACACTGCCATTCAAAATGCACGCAAACAGCTCGAAACACTGGTGCCTTTGGCAGCAGAAGCTGAGAAGTATAAAACACTGAACAGCAATGTTGCGACCTTGGAAAGACTGCAACGGATTGCCCCGGCTTTTTTTGCTGGACGGAAGCTCCACCTATTAACGCAAACCTTGCAAGACATCGACCAAAAGCTGACTCAGGCTCAACATCAGCGCGCTGAAATTGACCGTAGCCTGGGGGAGTTGCGCCAACAGGAAAAAGACCTAGACTTTGCGATCAAGCAAGACACGGTTGGACAGCGGTTACAGGCATTGGCCCGGGAGATTGAGCAATGTCAGCAGACGGTGGAGAGTAAAAAAAGTCAGGCTGCAAAGTACAACGATCTGGCTCGCCGCTTAGGGCTGGCAGAGTACAGCGATCGCGACACCTTTTATTTCGCCAGACGTAAAGGCGACGATCTAAAGCAGGAAATTGATGCCGCCTTACAAACCTTAGAAGGCCAGCGAGACGAGCAAAAGTTACACTATGCCGACTTGCAAAAGCAAGAAAGCCAGTTAAATGACGAGCTCACTTCCCTCCGCAGTCGCAAAAGTCAAATTCCTAAGCGCAATCTCGACATTCGCGATCGCTTGATTCGTGATTTAGACCTGGATGGCGCTGAACTGCCGTTTATTGGCGAATTGCTGCAGGTGCGACCAGAAGCTCAAGCCTGGGAAGGGGCAATCGAGCGCCTGCTGCGCGGGTTTGGTCTCTGCATTTTAGTGCCTGAAGCTCATTACCAGGCGGTGAATCGCTATGTCAATCAAACCCATTTACGGGGGCGGCTCGTCTACTATCGCGTCACCGCCCTTGCGCCTGCCCCCACCCAACGCGCCCTTGATCCCCAGCAGGTGCCCTATCGGCTAGAAATCAAGCAAGAGAATGCTGATTTTGCGCAGTGGCTGCGGCAGCAGTTGGCCCGCCAGTTTAACTATGTTTGCTGCGACACCATCGAGCAGTTCCAGCGGGAAACTTGGGCCATTACCGCCGCTGGCCTGATTCGGCACGGTGGGGAACGCCACGAAAAGGATGACCGCTCCAAAATTGGCGATCGCAGTCAATATATTTTGGGTTGGGACAATGCCAGCAAGATTAAAGCCCTAGAAGCCGACCTGCAGGAAATTCAGCAGCAGCTAGCGTCAATCGACCAAAAAATCCGGCGGATTGAGCGTCAGCGCGACCAGCGATCGCAGCAACGCTCCTGGCTCCAAGACTTCATGAAGTATGCTGATTTTGCTGACATTGATTGGCGATCGAGCGAACAGCAGCGCCTGGAACTCCAACAACAAAAGGAAACGCTCGAAGCCAGCTCCGACCAACTCAAACAGCTCGAAGCTCAGCTGCAAGTCGCCCGGGACAACATCGCTCAGACCGAACAGCAGCGCGATCGCTTAATTGGCGAGATTCAAACCCTAGAAAATCGGCAGCAGCAGGCTCAAAGCGACCAGCGCCAGTGTGAAAAAATACTGCAAGCTGAAACAGCTGACCACATCGCAGTCTTTGAGAAGCGGATGGCCGTCAAGTTGCGTCAGTATGCCATGGTGCTGGACAGCATCGGTCAGGATGAAAATGATTTGCGCAATTACCTACAAGAACAGCGCCGGAAAACAGAGAAACAGCAGAGCGACTCTCAAAGCTCACTACAGATGCGAATGCTGAACTTCAAAAATGCGTTTCCTGAGGCCACCTTAGAGCTAGGACAAACCCTTGACTATTTAGATGAATACCTCAAGCTCAAGGTCCAAATTGAGCAAGATGATTTACCTCGCCATGAACAGCGCTTTAAGCAACTGATGAATGAAAAGGTGATTATTGCCATCTCAATGTTCAAAAGCGCCTTGGAAAAACAAGAGGAAGAAATTCAGCAGGCGATTGAGGAGCTAAATAGATCCCTACAGAAAATTGACTATACCGAATCCACCTACATCAAGCTGTGCTGCGACACAACCCGCAATCGCGAAATTCGTGACTTTAAGGAGGACTTAAAAACCTGCCTGGGTGATGTGGCTCGGCAGACGGCTGAAGATAATGAACACCGATTTCAGACGATTCGTACCCGGCTGATTGAACGCTTTAAGTCTGAAGATCGGTGGACCGCTTTAGTGACCGATGTGCGCAACTGGCTCGATTTTTCCGTCAGCGAGCGCTATCGTGCGGATCAGAGTGAGAAAGAGCATCATACTGATTCTTCGGGTAAATCTGGCGGTCAAAAGGTAAAGCTGGCCTATACGATTTTGGCATCGGCGATCGCCTATCAATTTGGCTTAAACCAAGAAACCTCTAACCATAAGTCCTTTCGGTTCGTGGTCATTGACGAAGCCTTCAGCAAATCTGACGATAGTAATGCCCGCTACGCCATGGAACTCTTCAAGAATTTGAACCTCCAGCTTCTCGTCGTTACCCCCCAGGACAAAATTAATGTCATAGAACCGTACATTGCCAGCCTGCATTTTGTCGCGAACCAACCCGAGGGCAACTACTCCAGCATCGTCTCTATTTCAATTGAAGAATATCGTCGTCAGCGTGAACTGGCGCTCCGCCCCGACCGTGATTGATCCAACTCAAATCAAGCAAAAAGCCGCCCGACTATATACTCAATTCTTGAGGTCAATTATTACTGGCAATCCCTTCTTTCCGCGCGAATTTCCAGTAGGTGCAATTCCTAAAGATTACCCTGCCCTCAGCAAATCTGTTAATCAGCTGATTGAACGATCAAAACAATCCTTAAACTATGGCTATTCCCTGACACTAGAAAGCCGCAATACCCGAAAACACGGACCGCAATCCTTGCCCACCAGAATCGCCATTGAGACCGAGTCGGACTATCTCAGGCTCATCCAAAAGACGGCAGAGGTGGCACAGTTTAGATCAGATCTAAAGCTCATTCGGACTCAGATTCCAG
>JBCDHF010000528.1:0-2999 GCA_038750375.1 Cyanobacteria bacterium P01_H01_bin.15 | reverse complement strand
CTTCGGAAGTGTAAAAGCGCATATCGGCCCCCATCTTTTCAAGCTGAACGGGAAAGTACTCGCACTGCATTTGGTGAACAAAAATTTCCTTGAGCTTTTCGGGTTCTTCATTGAGGTAATGAGGAGAAAAAAGTCTGAGTAAGGGCTCATCCGGGCCGCTTCCAACGCTAAAATCCCTTCCGTTTTAAGAACTTTATCCAGTTCCTGAAAAGCAGGGTTAAAGCGCTCAATATGGCCGACTTGTAGAATGCAATTCGTTTCTGCGGCGATATTAACTAAAGACTCAGCTTCAGCAATGCTGGCAGCGATGGGCTTCTCAATCAGAACATGAACGCCGCTCTCTAGACAGCGACGTCCGACTGAATGATGCAACCGAGTAGGAACCGCGATACAAACTGCATCAACATGCTTTAACAGTTGGACATAGTCTTCAAAGAAGCGGACTTGGTACTTACTAGCAACATCAAGTCCTCGTTCGACATTTACATCAGACACGCCAAATAGCTGGACGTCTTTCAGAAGGCTTAAAACTCTAGTGTGATGCTGCCCCATATTGCCGACACCGATCACACCTACTCTGAGTGGATTGAGCCGGGTGGCTTTAGCTACATTGCTCTGGCTGACTGACATTAAGTCGCTCTCTCAAGAAACGCCTAACCTATTGGTGATGCCTTTAAGGGAATACCTAGGTCAACCAGATGTTACCACAATTTAAAAAACCGTAAATTATCTTTAAATTTTGGAGCAGGGGCTAAGTCGTCTCTTGTTCAGTATTTTCCGCGATGCGTGGAAGGTAAGAATGGGGATTTTGGATGAACGTTTCTCTTCGCCCAAGAATGATGAGCAAACGTCAGTACGCGCTCTAGTTTCAGGCATCAATCTTTGAGCTCAATACTGATTCGATGGCACGCGGAGCGGCATCATAGTCCACACACAAAAAAAGACATTCGAATAGAATGCCTTAGAAAAAGTAAAAAAATATTTTGATAAACCTTATCTAAAACCTACAGATGCTTGCCAAACGAACGCGAGCGCGAGGAAGAAGACGGGAATAATCGGCAATACATCAACGAGCGGATCAAACATTTGATACGCTTCAGGAAGCTTTGCCAGCAAAAGTGTTAGAGCCATTTATTGAGTTACCTTTTTGACGTTGAATTCAGCTGATTTTTTAGAAATCTTATCATGTTCGTTCTCTCGCTGGTTCAAGCCAATGCTGAAAAAGTTCAGTAAAGCGATCACACAAGATAGCTTCCCGCATTTGTTGCGTAAAATCAATGAGCGCCGACACGTTATGTAAAGAAAGCAGCTGATAGCCCAGCATCTCTTTGGCACGGATCAAATGACTGAGATAGGCACGAGAAAAATTCTGGCAAGTGTAGCAACCACACTGGGGATCAAGCGGAGCATAGTCTCGCTGGAATTGAGCATTTTTGAGGTTGTAGCGTTCCCCCTGGACTAGCGCAGTTCCGTGCCGACCGAGACGGGTGGGAATCACGCAGTCAAACACATCGATTCCGGCAGCAACGGCGATTGCCATTTCGCGAAATGTACCCACTCCCATTAGATAGCGCAGCTTATGAGTCGGCAGCAGAGGGGCAGTATGCCGAACAATTTTATGGATGAGTTCAGGCTCTTCCCCCACACTGACCCCGCCAATGGCATAGCCGGGCAGATCGAGTTCAGTCAGCTGCTGTACCGCCTGTGATCGCAAATCCAAGAAAATACCGCCTTGAACAATCCCAAACAGCGCCTGATCTGAGCGTTGATGTGCTTTGATACAGCGCTTTAGCCATTGCCCTGTACGAGTTGTTGCATCCTGGACAGTCTGACGAGTCGCGCCAGCGGGTGGACATTCATCAAACGCCATGATCACATCGGCACCTAACTGGTTTTGGATTTCAATCGAGCGCTCTGGTGTGAGATTGATCAGGCTTCCATCTTTGGGGGATTTGAAAATAACCCCGTCATCAGAAATTCGGCGTAACTCACTGAGGCTAAACACCTGAAATCCACCGGAATCAGTCAAGATCGGTCCCGGCCAACTCATGAATTGATGCAATCCTCCTGCACCCGCCACAATATCAGCTCCTGGTTGCAGATGGAGGTGATAAGTATTCGCCAGGACCATTTGGGAATCTGCATCTTTTAATTGCGCAGGGGTAAGTCCTTTAACGGTCCCGAGGGTCCCAACCGGCATGAACCGAGGAGTTTCCACTAAACCATGGGGCGTTTTCCATTGCCCTGCTCGTGCGTGCGAATGAGAGCAAGTGCCTTGACAGGTAAACCCAAATTGCAAAATAACGCTCCGCTCAAATCTGCTTCAACAGCGTACCCTATTCCTCAGACACGCTATCGGAAAGACTTTCATCGTCAAATTGAACATCCCACCGGGCTGATAAAGCTTGAGAAATCATCCAATCAATAGTGGAGTCGTCACAGCGGGGGGTCCCTTCAACATCCTGCTCAGTATTAGTTAGTGGAATCAATCGCAACTGGCGATTATCTTGGATGAGATCTAAATGGGTTTCTTGAGGAGACACTACCTGCAAACGTAAATAGTCGAAACTTTGCACATTCAGATAAAGGCTCCCGTTAGCGACAATCGTTCCCTGGTGAGGATCGGAGAAGACCTCCAATAGCCACCCCTCCCCCTCAGACAGAATCCTATTATCAAGGATGTGGAGATAACGAACCCGAACAATGTCGCTCAATACACGCCGCATATCGTCTTTATTGATTAAGGTGCCGCTGTTAATAAAACAAGGTGCTGGCAGTGTTTGGGGAAATCGTGAATAGCTCATGAAACTTTGCTAGCAGAGAGTCTTACACTAGGGCTTAACTTTACTAAGTTAGAAAAAAGAATAGAGATGTTTGCAAACTAGATAGTTCTAAATCGCTAACGAGCAGGGTCTACAAAATGCCCCAATTAAAACGAAAGAAATTTCTGAGGAGGCTTGAATCAGTATTGTAAGAGCTTTGCGCGTATTGGACTCAAT
>JBCDHF010000527.1:0-3001 GCA_038750375.1 Cyanobacteria bacterium P01_H01_bin.15 | reverse complement strand
GCCGGGGGCTCGTGAGTAGGATCACGTAAGTCTGCCACTAATTGCTGAATTTCCGACGGCGGGGGGGGCGTAAGACGAGACACAAGCACCGTGACAACGAGGTTGATTAACATCCCTACTGTGCCAATACCTTCGGCCGATACTCTAAAGAACCAAGGGGTCATTCCGTAGAATTTGACCCCTAAAATATACGATGTCGTGAACAGAAGACCCGACAACATTCCTGCGATCGCACCTTCACGATTGGTTCGGGAGTCAAAGATGCCCAGCATAATCACCGGGAAAAAACTGGCGGCCGCTAACCCAAAGGCAAACGCTACCACCTGAGCGACAAACCCCGGCGGATTGATGCCAAAGTAGCCTGCAACTGCGATCGCAAACCCGACCATTACTCGGCCGACCAATAATCGCCGTGATTCGGAGGCTTGGGGATTGATCATTCGGTAGTACACGTCGTGGGCAATGGAGCTGGAAATTACCAACAATAAGCCCGAGGCAGTGGACAGTGCGGCTGCTAGCCCTCCTGCTGCCACTAGCGCAATGACGATAGGAGAAAGCTTGGCGACTTCCGGTGTTGAAAGCACAATGATGTCGCGATCGATGATGATTTCGTTGCTAGCTTCGTCGGGCGTGAGCTGTATGCGTCCGTCGTTGTCTTTATCTTCAAGTTCGAGTAGACCGGTATTTTCCCATTTTGTGACCCAATCAAGCTGTCGAACTTCCGTGAGTGACTGATCGTGTAGAGTGTTAATCAAGTTGTAGCGTGCGAATCCGGCTAACGCGGGAGCCGTTGTGTAGAGAATGGCAATAAATAATAACGCCCAGCCAGCAGAATAGCGAGCTGCTCTGACATTGGGGACGGTGTAGAACCTGACGATCACATGAGGTAGCCCCGCTGTCCCCACCATCAATGCAATGGTAATAAACAGCACATCCAACATGGATTTATTGGCAAAGGGCTGAGTATATTCTTGAAACCCTAGGTCCATTTGGATCTCATTTAGGCGCGGCACAATGTCGCTGAATGTGAACCCTAATTGCGGGATAAAGATGCTGGTGAGTAATCCAGAGATTGCGATCGCAGGAATGAGGTAGGCCACAATCAGCACGCAATATTGAGCAACTTGGGTCCAGGTAATGCCTTTCATGCCGCCCAGAATGGCGAAGAATGCGACAATGACCATCCCAATCACGACACCTGTCGTGATATCAACTTGAAGAAAGCGGCTAAAGACAATTCCCACACCTCGCATTTGCCCGGCTACATAGGTGAGCGAAACGAAGATAGCGGCAATGACGGCAACTAAACGGGCAATGTTGGAGTAATATCGATCCCCAACAAAATCGGGGACGGTATATTTGCCAAATTTGCGGAGATAAGGCGCAAGTAGGAGCGCTAGTAGGACATACCCCCCGGTCCAACCCATCAGATATATAGAACCGTCGTAGCCTAAGAACGAAATCAAGCCCGCCATGGAAATAAAAGAGGCGGCTGACATCCAATCTGCAGCGGTGGCTGCACCATTTGCGATCGCTGGGACGCCTTGCTCCGCCACAAAAAAGCCTTTGGTGTCACTCACTCGCGATCTCCATCCTATGTAGCTGTAGAGAAGCAACGAAATGATGACGAATACTGTTGTCCAAACCTCTACCGGCATTGAGAAACCTCACCTCTGTAAATGGTTGAATATGATCTGTTGTGAAAATGGTTGTGCTTAGGAGTTCGTTGAATCTCTCAAAAAGCTGACCGCTTATTCCGGGTCCCGGTCCTTCCGGCGATAGCGACGGTCGAGGGCATCCATGCGGAAGGCGTAAACAAAAATCAAAATCACAAAAATATAAATAGAGCCTTGTTGTGCCATCCAGAATCCGAAGGGAACTTGCCCAATGGAAAGTTGGTTCAGAGGCTGAACGAGCAGAATACTAAATAGAAGCGAAGTGACTGCCCAGATGGCGAGTAAAGTGGCGATGAGTTGAGTATTGGCTTGCCAGTATGCTTGGCGGGGGTTGGGTGATTTTGGAGTCATGGCTCGATCCAGTTAAATGAAAGTTCCAGTCCACCGATGCGCTAATCGAGTCGATTATTCGTCACCAAGAAACTTTACGCAGAAACGTGTTCAACCCAGCATAGGGCAGCATTTGCATGGGTCCGCCGATTCAGTTATTTAACTTCAAATCTAGTCTTAAGTTGTTACAGCGATCACAACTTTCGTAAAGGGTTGTTTGCACGCTAAGAACGCTATCAATATCCGCTTTATAGTCTTCGCCAGATCGCTTAGGACACATCTAATTTTAAGTGGCTTTGTTGCATGAATAATCATTGCTATATAAGGGTTTCAGGATTTGAAAAAACGGAATTCAGGATTTTCATGAGTTTGCAATCGTCGAAACCCTCGATATGACTGGCTTAATTTATGCAACAAAGCCATTTTAAGTTGCCTAATTCTAGAGCGTTCTGGCACGCAGCCTCCACCTTTGTAAGGTGGCTACTGCTATAAGGAGTGCTGCCTGAGGATTCATAAATAAGTTTCCCTGCTCGATGAACTGTATCCGCAAAATGACTAAGTTGATTAATTTCTCGCAGGTCGATCGTCCAGTGACAGCAGGCGGCTTCCAGATCTCGCCATAGCGCAAAGTAAGCAGCCGCATTAGTGCCGACTACAGCAATATCAATATCAAAAGCCTGGTGGAAATGTTCCGGTTGCATGACTGAGCCAAACAGGTGAATTTGAGTGACTTATGGATATGCCGGGGTGACTTTATCAATGACCGTGATCACGTCTGCATAAGCTCTCTGTCGGAGCTGCTCGCGGGCTGCTCGTTGGGCAACAGTCCGTTGATGAAAGTAAAGTTTTTTCGAGCTTGCTCAAGGTCGAATGACATAGCAGTTAATGCGACCAGAAGCGAGATCTTTAGGGAGAGACAAATAATCCTAATTTTATCGGAGTGAGTCTGTATTGCTGTCGCGTTTTATCGTGAACTGTCTCAAACTGATTTTTTG
>JBCDHF010000526.1:0-3008 GCA_038750375.1 Cyanobacteria bacterium P01_H01_bin.15 | reverse complement strand
GATTAAACCCAGACGCAAAAGAAAACGGTACTAGTCTGGGTTTTTATCAACGTTTAGCCAGCGAGATCAAATCCGCTTATCCCGAGCTACATCTACACGCATTTTCCCCTCAAGAAGTTCAATTTATTGCCCGTGAAGATGGGCTAACGTTCGAGCAGGTCATTACTGAATTACAAGCGGCGGGTGTCGATTCCTTACCCGGAACAGCGGCAGAGGTTTTAGTCGATGATGTCCGCCGTGTGATTTGCCCTCAGAAAATCAACAGCGGCCAGTGGCTAGAAATTGTCAGCACGGCGCATCGTCTAGGGCTGCCCACCACTAGCACTATGCTGTGTGGTCATATCGAAACGCCGCAACAACAGATCACCCATTTCCAAAAAGTTCGTCAACTGCAACAAACCGCGATCGCAAACAGTTATCCAGCAAAAATCACGGAATTTATCTTGTTACCTTTTGTCGGTCAAGAAGCGCCTGCCGCACTCAGAAAGAGAGTCGGGCGAGATCAGCCTATTTTGCAAGACGTGTTACATCTCACCGCTGTGGCTCGACTGTTTTTAGGTGATGTCATTCCCAATCATCAACCTAGTTGGGTCAAGTTAGGTATTGATGGTGCGACGGAAGCGTTGCGCTGGGGCTGTAATGATCTGGGCGGAACCCTCATGGAAGAACACATCACCACTATGGCTGGCGCTCAGGGCGGAACCTGTTTGGAAGTGAGCGACCTACAGTCTGCGATCGCAAGTTTGAATCGACCCTTTCAGCAACGAACAACTCTCTATCAACTGTTTTAACTTCCAAGAGCACCCATGAAACTCACTTCCATTTCAAGAGGAATCTCAGTCTGTAATCATGCAGTGGTAAACACAGCAGAAATGCAGAAAATTGAAGGATGGATGTTTGATGCCGGTATTCCCGTCCCGGCTCTGATGGAAAAGGTTGCTGGTCGTTGTGCAGAGCGTTTTTGCAGTGACTATCCAGTGGATCGCTATCCTAAAGTCGGCGTTTTAGTCGGTCCTGGTCATAATGGCGGTGACTCGTTGGTGATAGCTAGAGAACTACATCACCGAGGATATGGGGTTCAGGTCTATCGACCTTTACCCAAAGCCAAACCTCTAACACTCGCCCACGCCAGCTACGCGAAATCTTTAGGTATTCCCTTCGTTGATGAGTCTATTCTGGACAGCTGCCAAGTAATCATTGACGGGCTGTTCGGGTTTGGACAAGGTCGTTTGCTCACTGATGAACTAGCAAACTTTTGCGATCGCGTTAATCAAACTTCATTACCGGTTGTCAGCATTGATTTGCCTTCGGGGATTGCCACCGACACCGGGGAAGTTTTGGGGACGGCTGTTCAAGCAACTCAAACCTATTGCCTAGGACTGTGGAAACGCGCTTTCTTTCAAGATCCGGCGTTGAATTATTTGGGTGAATGCGTTCTCATCGATTTTGATATTCCCTCTGCTGCCATCTATACCGCCTTGGGAGAAACGCCGTCTCTGCAAACTTTGACCCACTCAGATGTCTTACAAGGTCTCCCGTTACCCCGTCCGCCAGTTACTCACAAATATCAACAGGGCAGTCTGCTTTTGATTTGTGGTTCTCAGCGCTATGCCGGAAGCGCGATTCTCACCGCTTTAGGCGCACGAGCGAGTGGTGTGGGGATGCTCTCAATCGCAGTGCCGGAGTCATTAAGAAATTTGCTGGTTAGCCAACTACCAGAAGCGCTTGTAATTGGTTGTCCTGAAACGGAGTCGGGCGCGATCGCAAATCTGCCAGATCTGGATTTAGCTAAATATCAAACGATTGTCTGCGGTCCTGGACTAACCCCAGAAAACCCCGCATTAGTTGCTTCTTTATTGACGGTTTCCGGCTCTTTAGTTCTGGATGCAGATGCGTTGAATATTGTCGCTGCGAATAATCATCTCTCTGACCTCAAAAAACGAGAAAACGTAACAGTTCTAACGCCGCATTTGGGCGAATTCAAACGACTTTTTCCGGCTATTAATCCTTGTGACCGCATCCAAGCGGCACAAGAAGCCGCCGAGTTTTCGAACTGTATTGTACTACTCAAAGGGGCTCGCACTGCGATCGCGTCTCCGAATGGGAGTACTCGTTTAATTGCCGAAAGTACGCCAGCATTGGCTCGGGGCGGCAGTGGGGATGTTCTCGCCGGACTCATCGGCGGATTGCTTTGCCAGCCGCATCAAAACAGCTTAACGACCGTTGCGATCGCAGCTTGGTGGCATGCCCAAACCGGACGCGATCTCGCTCAACAACGCACAGAATTAGGGGCTGACGCTCAGACTTTAGCTCATCATCTATTGCTAGGATTAGCGCGTTTGATCAATGCTGACAAGTCATAGATTTAGGATTACTCGGTTGAATACTATTACTAGGGTTGAATAAAAGGCGGAGCTTTCGGTCAAGGGCTGACTTTGGTTTTTCTCCGAGTTCGTTGTATTTTTTTGCCTTTTGCCCCTTACTCATTAACCAAAATCTATGTTTATCAAAGTCAATAGTCTATTTGTGTTTCAAGAAATCTTGGTATATGTTTACATGCACAAAAATATATATTCCATGATATCTACGTATTTTGGGAAATACATAAAAAACACTTGGGGTATAGACTCTTCTGGAGTTGCTTGCTCCGCTAGCAGTGGCAGGAATAGCTCGAGCGACAACGTTTACACTGGACCAAAAGCCGGTCGCACCTGATAGCGTTGGGGGTGAAGAATTTGGACGGAGAGTAGCTTTAGACAATGGACTCGCTCTAATTAGTGCCCCTTTCGATACTGAAAATGCGGGTGAAAGCGGGGCAGCCTATCTGTTCGATGCGAATACAGGCAACTTTATCCGAAAGTTTCTCGCTCCTGATGGGGCTCCTCTTGACAGATTTGGGAACTCGGTGGCTCTAGATAACGAGCTTGCTCTCATTGGCTCGCTCTTAAGTAGGAATTCGAACACTAGTGCTAGAGGGTCGGCATATCTTTTCGATGCAAACACGGGGG
>JBCDHF010000525.1:0-3017 GCA_038750375.1 Cyanobacteria bacterium P01_H01_bin.15 | reverse complement strand
CGCCCGTCAAAATTTGCAACGGTGTCAGCATTGCTAGGGTGTCTGGTTCAGCAAAGAGTAGCAGTCCATCTTTGCGAATCGAAGCCAAAATGACAGGCAGTGCCGCTGCTGCTGGTAGGTCAAACAGCCCCATTAGTGGATTAATCCATCCCGCCAAGGCCGAGATAATACCAAACGAGTCTAAGACTGAAGCGATGAGCGTAATCAATATGAAGATGGGAATTGCATTGCCGAAAAACTGGTTGAGTGTACCCTGGGTTTCGCGCCAAATTGCCGAGGCACGGGGCATTTCCAAAAATGTCCGATGCTCAATCATCAATGAATTGAAGGGCGAACGGGCAGCTTTTGGGGCAAGCAAACGAGTGTAGATCAAAGTAGTCAGGGTCAAGTAGCTTAGATAGGGCAACACCAAACCAGGCATATTGGCGGCGCTGAATACTCCCAGAGTCGCCCCGAACTGATAGGAACAGGCCGACCCAAACGCGATCGCACTGACGCAGGTCTTTTGCGAACAATTGGAACATGCCCGAGTGCTAATTACGGCGGGCACATTACAGCCAAACCCCATGATCACTCGCACTAAATCACGCCCAGATAAACCAAACGGTCTGAGTAATGGATGCAACGCCACGGTGATGCGTTCTATCAGTCCGCTGGCCTTATATGCACCCAAAAATAGAGCATACAGAATCACCGTAGGTACCGCCCAGACAAATAACAGCGGTCCCATCGTCACCAAGCCATAGTGGCCAATCAGAATTCCAGCTAGCAGCGATGGCGCCTGAGCGAAGAAATTTATTAGAGGACCCAATCCAGTCTGGACTAGTGGATCGAGTATTCCTGCGACTGCGTTCGCGACCCAAACGGTTAAAACTGCAGGCAGCAATAACAACAGGATGGCCAACAACCCACCCCAACGCGGATGCTCCAACCAAGTGGGCTTGGGGACTATCGATAAACCAACTGAAATCGGATTCCATTGAGAGGGAAAGGGGACCGGAGTCTGCAATGCGCCTAGAATCTGCTGACGTTGCTCCTGGGCTAAATGACGGGCATCCACAGGAATTATCCGAGCCGGTGAGGACTGTTCACAACGTGCCAAAAGCTGCTGGGCGAATTCAGAGGACAATACCTTATCCCAGAAACTGACAACAATTAGCCCTCGCTTACCGGCGACTAAGGGTAGCAAGTCTGCTAAATCCTCATTCACATGAGTCGCTTTTACCACTAGTAAAACCGTGTCGTGATCCTGGAGTTGCTCCAGCGCTATTCGAGTAGTACGAGTATCAGAGCGAAGGAGGATTCCTGGGGTATCAATAAAGAGATTTTCCCCAAACTGATAGCGTTCGCAGACAACTGTCGAGCCCTGAAAGTTAGAGCTAGTTGGTGATTTGTGGGTAAGTGCCGCCGCCAGTTCCGATTTGCCGGTATTTTCTTTCCCGATAATAACGGTGGTGCGCAGAGCAGGTGGAGCAATGGGCATGGATTCAGTGGGGGGTGCGGGGTATTAATTCAGGAAGATACCGTTTCTCCCTCAAGTGAGAATTCAAAAGTCACGATGTAGAAATGGGTCAACAAATGCAGTCGTTGTCGCAGCAGGAGAGGTCATCGAGGAAAAGACCAGCCTCGCGGTACTTCTCTAATGGATCGGAGTCAAGATGAAGACGGTCTGCGATCGCATTGGCAATCACAGCGAAGCGCTGGCGAAACTTATAGATAAAGCAAAAAATCAAATCTCCATGACGTACAGAGGGCCCGGAGACAAAAAGACCCGGCGTGATTGTAGACTCATCATTCTCAGTCAGAACAGCAGAGCCCCCTTCGCTCCATTCAAATAAGTCAGCAATCTGTTTCAAGCTGCTGCTAAAACCCGTGCAGAGAATCGGAGGATTCGCCGTCTTCCATTTCTGAAATTCGCTGCAGACCGCATAACCGCCTCGGATGGGTCTTACTTCCTCAACAGAAGCGTTACTAACTATGTCCAAACGCTGGGTACGGTAAGCAAACTCCAATCGCTGTAGCGTGTAAGGAGAGAGAGAAACGCTGGGATCAGGATCGGTATTGGCCCAAGCTCCGTTGCGATCGAGCACGCCAACTTTTTTACCCAGCACCACCAAATTAGCAGCGGCATCCATGCCACTCTCGTAACCTCCAATAACGATGAACTCCTTGCCTTTAAGATCTGCCCACGATCGAACTTGAGAGTTATGAATGCAGTGCTCCGCGCCTGGAAAAGGGGATAGATGGGGAGATTGAAACTCGCCTGCGGCCCAAACGACAAACTGCGCCTTGATATTTTCCGTTGAAGTACGCAGCCAAAAGCCACCTTGAGGCAGTGGCTCCACGGTTTTTACATCAACTTCCGTTTGAATAGGTAGCTCAAAATGCTCAGCAACCGCCTGCAAATATGAAGCGTACTGTTTGCCGCTTATATGTTCTCGCCGAAACGCGATCGCAGGTGAAGTCTTGAGGGTAATGGCATTCAGATCAAGCAGACCAAAACCATGACTCGGAAATGACGGGGTGATAAAGTTCATCTCCGCTGGCCATCGGCTAAAGGAAGCTCCAACCTGATGTCTTTCAAGGATTGTAAAGTCTTCTAACCCTAGCTCCTGGAGAATGACGCCACAGCCAATACCTGCAGCTCCGGCACCAACGATCACCACATCATAGGACCGATACGTTTGAGATTGGCTCACGCTAATTGATTCGAAATTGTAGAGACTAAAGGAATGATAATGATTCTCATTGGCTTTGTCCAGAACACAAACGTTAAAACTAAACGTCGGAAATTAGATCCCAAACAGAGGAAATTTCAGTCAAAGCCCAAAGGGATTACTCTTGCAATGCACCTACTATACGTCGTTCTATCTACTAATCTCATCGTACTAACTTGCTTTATTGCAAGATGCAACTTGGCTATTTTATTAGCGAGAGTATGATAATGATAATTATTATCATTAGGCAAAGCTAAAACAATGGCTTATGGCACTCAGCTCATTCCCATTATTGAAATT
>JBCDHF010000524.1:0-3023 GCA_038750375.1 Cyanobacteria bacterium P01_H01_bin.15 | reverse complement strand
TGCCAATCCCTGGACTTCATGATCTTTGCGTCCGGGACCCTCAGCAGCATGAAGCCGTTGCCGTCGGAGGGAATTCACAAATCATGATGAATTTAAAGATAGTAACTGCTTGGCAACGCTTTCTTTGCCTACTACTTTTAGGCATGTTGGCGGCAATCTTAGTTGTAGCTTGTAATCCAGCTAATGATGTCGATTCTCCTGCCCCGCAAACACAAGATTGTCGAGTTGTGCAGCATCAGATGGGGGAGAGTTGCATCCCCCGTAATCCGCAGCGAGTCATCGCGATTAAACCAAATCATTTCGCTAATAGTTTGACTTTGGGGATTAAACCCATTGCCTCAGCTTTCTATGATGGGTTTCCAATGTGGGATGTGCTACGAGAAGAGGTTGGTGAAATTGAATCTTTAGGAGATTTAAACGCCCCCAATATCGAAAAAATTCTGCGTTTAGAACCAGACTTAATTCTCTCGAACTCTCACTTAGATAGTATTTATCCACAGCTAGCTCAGATTGCACCCACAGTTGTTCTAAATGCAGATTTTCCGCCGCCTCCCTATTGGAGAGAAGAGTTCCAAGAACTAGCGCAAATACTAAATAAAGAAGACACTTATCAGCAATTGATGGCGGACTATTGGCAACAAATTGAAAAATTAAAGCAAGCTTTGGGCGATCGCTACCAAAATGCAGAAATATCCTTTGGCGGCACAGCTTCCAGCGCAGGAGTCTGGGCTTATGGTGCGAAACATCCCGTTAGCGAAATTTTGCATGATTTAGGGCTACAACGTCCAGATTCCCAAAAAGGAGACTTTTATTTCCTCGAAAATATCACCGCCGAAAAACTAGCTGATATCGACGGTGATATTTTATTTCTCACCAGTTGGGGAAGAAAGGAGGACCTAGAAGAGAGAGAAAAGCTAATTCAAAGTCCTTTATGGCAGAAACTCAAAGCAGTTCGAGCAGGAAGGGTATACTTTGTCGACCCCGATTGGGTTAACCCAGCAAATTTTTTATCCGTCAAAGCTATTCTTGACGATCTAGAAGACTATTTAGGCCTTTTGACAGAAGCGGAGACAAAATAGAGGTGATTTCAACGAACTTCCCTCGTTTCAGCCTCCTAATTTGCGCTAATTACACTTCAGCGCACGGCCCCTATAATCGCCCCAATTAAGGACGGCTTACAAAGTGAATTTGTCAGTCTGGTTTCAGCGAGTAAACCTAGTGGCAATCCCTGAGAGAGTCTAGGTGGTTTGGAACGCGCGGCATAGCCACACATACTACCGAGCAAGCTGTTTCAATTTCTGAGAGGGGTTTGAGCAGCAATGGAACAGACCTCATCATCACGATGGTATCGGCAAACATCCCGTCAAGCATCTTGTCATGTAATCGTCCCAGGAAGATGCAGAATTAATCACGACGGTGGAGTTCTACTTCGTTAGCTAAAATACGCACATCGTAGTTTGCTAAAAAGTCTTGGCCGAGGAAACCAGCGGAGAAATTAGATGCGATCGCAACCCGCACATTCATTGCCACTGCCGCCTGCACCCGAATTGACCGCACCCAGCCATTACTGATGGGCACCGCTGACTCTCCTGGAATCTGCAAAAATCCCCCCGGAGTTCCCTTAATTTCTAACCTCGACGCCATCGCCCCCGGTAATGATAGTGCGAGGTAAATCTGGCTGCAGCAACATATCAAAGGACTGCCGATCATTTAACCGTACCTCAATCACTGGCATGCCCGATTGCATCGCCTTAATCGGTACCCGAACCAATCGCGCTGCCTGAGCTTCCACATTCTCTCGGTCTAACTCCTGACGAATCACCTCCGCCCGATCCGCTGCTACCCTTTGAGCCCGCCAATTGCCCTGGTCTAACCACAAGGATGCCGCTTGCCGATAGTCTTCCATGGCTTCTTTCCCAGACTGCACCGACGCCCGTAATCCATATAGTTCAGCCGATGGCTCCATAGCAATGGCGTTGGAATAATCTTTAAAAGCGTTCTCCCCATCCCCCAATTGTTGATAGGCTTGCCCCCGCAGCGCCAACCGTTCTGCTGTTGCCGCTGTTTTAATCAATGCAGTCAATTCGGTCATCGCACCGTGGGCATCCCCTAACGCTAGCCGAATCTTGGCGCGCTGCACCTGAAAGCCCTCCGGTGCCAGCTGCTGTACCTTGGCTAAATCCCGCGTTGCGGCTTCATAACGATGGAGCTGGGCCTGGAGATAGGCGCGATCACACAATGCTTCTACATTGTCTGTATCCATACCTAATATCCAATTGAGATCGTCCAATGCCTGCCGCAACAAACCTTGGGACACTTTCTCCCTGGCCCGCTGCAAAAACTCTGTTGGTGACACCATCGTCCCCGGAGCTCTGCCAGTCAACGGTTTGGCAAGTTCTGCCTGCAGCTGGTTGGCCTGATCCAAACAATCTGTGGCGTTATCTTTGTCTTTTTGGGCTAGATAGAGCTTGGTGGCCGCCTTGTACGCAGCAATGGCCTGTTGGGGCTGACCCAGCTTGCGATACATTTTGCCCAACAGCCGCTGTGCTGCAGCCAGATTGGGATCTAGTTTGAGTGACTGCTGGGCATCGATGATGGCTGATGAGGGGGTAGCTGTGGTCACATAGGCTAGGGCTCGAGCTAGATAGGCCAAGGCTGTTGGCTCCCGGTTAATCACTTTTGTATAATCTGCGATCGCTCCCGCACTGTCGCCAACGGTAAGTCGTGTCCGTCCCCGCAGTCGATAGGCGTCAGTTTGTTGCGGATTGGTCGAAATCACCCGATCCAAGAATGCCAGGGCCGTTCTCAACTCGCCCCGCTCAATACAATCCAACGCCTGCTGATAGCTCATTGTTTTTTCCTGACGGGCTACATGTCTGCACTGTGTACACTCTGACCATCCCCTGGCAAAATCGTAATATCCCGAGGCTGAATCGCTTTACCTACAGTTACCTCAAAGTCTCCTGACCAATTTTCAATGGACAACAGCTTTTCTCCAGGGCCTTCATACTCATAAAAACGGC
>JBCDHF010000523.1:0-3031 GCA_038750375.1 Cyanobacteria bacterium P01_H01_bin.15 | reverse complement strand
TAGAATACGGCATGCCTCCCACGTGCGGCCTAGGCATCGGCATCGATCGCCTTGTTATGCTCTTGACCGACAGTGCCAGCATTCGCGACGTCATTGCCTTTCCTCTTTTGAAGCCAGAACGCAGTGCTGAAGAAGGCCCAGCAGCGGCTGAGTCAGAGGGGGAGTAGAGCCGAGGTATACACTTCCTAGGCGACAGTCGGTCATGGCCGCTGTAGAGCTCAAAGCTACGGAGATCCGAAGTTGACTATTCAATCATGCCCTAAGATTATGAGAAGCAATAGCCACGCGCATTGATACTCCACAAACATGACTAATTTAAAGCCCACAGCCAAGCCTGTTATTGATCGACCTAAATCAGGGTTTACTAGCTATGCAGAAAAACTCAATGGCCGAGCGGCCATGATTGGATTTGTGGCAATTTTGGCGATTGAATATTTCACCGGTAAAGGCTTCTTGACTTGGCTCGGCTTGGTCTAATATTGGGCATCATCTGTGCCTGTTAAGAATTTGGCCCGCTCTTTTGAGGAAGACCAACTCAGTTAACTAGGCTAAAGTCACGTAGATTGAAAAGTCGGCGACCGATTGACATGGGCTACGGCCAGGCATCTCCCGGTATTTTTTGTTGTGAATTTAATTGGCTGTGTTTATCAAACGCTTATTTCGAAGAGAACCTATTACTAGCACGGTTGTGACTGCTGGCTCAGTCAACATTTTGTTGGGAATGATGGAGGGGCAGGCGCTGCTGGCATTTGTCGGAGTTTTGGTGGTTAGCGGAACTCTGGCTAATCGCGGTTGGCAAAAATATCGCCGCATTGAGTTTTCTGATGCTGCCATCCGCTATTTGCCTGAGCAAACTTCACAGACAGCAATGCCCGTCATCAGGTCTGCTTCTCCACGGAACCCTGACCTGGATTAGTCTTACTATTCAAGACTTTTATCGACGCTACAAAGAAATAAAGCGACACCATAATTGCTCAATTAAAAGCGCAATTGTAATGTTTGCTTATGCACAAAGAAATGACAAATAGCAAGCGTCCAGAACGTGGTTAAATTCAGCCCAAAGTTAGTAGAACTAACTCGTTTTAAGCTTCCTGAAATACGCTAATAACAGCGATCGCCGTCCTCAGGCAATCTACGTGAAACGGTTACGTTACTGGCTGAATCGCGCCTTTAAGCTCGACAGCATGAAGCTTGTGAGAACTATGCTTTTCTAAACGCAATTTAATAAAAAACCTATATCAGCTTCTTCAACATTCAGTACATCAGTTTGACGCCGGTTAGCAGCTCTAGTTCACGCAAAATCTCGTTTTTTTCATAATGATCGGTAACCTGCATCAATCGCTCATATAGCGCTTCGATTTTTGAGTTTCGCAGCTGCGTAATCTCTTGAATTGATATTTGCTGAACAGATTCTTGCATGGCTTACTCTTTTGGGAGGCTGATGATGTTTCTATTATTTAAATGGCTCGTGTAATTGCCTATAGCCCTCACAATTACTTCAGACGGCTTTAATACAATGCCAATTCAATATGAGCGTAAAGTGAAAGGTTTTTGAAACACTGCCAGGAATTTTCTTTCTGAGCATCAAATAACCTAGTATTTACTGAATTGGATTGTTGCTTTGTGCAATAGCTGACTACGTACCTTTACTGAGATTTTCGGCAGGCGCCATAAAGCGATTGGGTAGCGAGAGTGCTACTGAAAAGAACAGTCCAACACCACAGATTTACAAAATTAGTTAGCAGCATCAATTCACCCTCCAATTGCTTCTACATTCTTAATAAATCAGAGAAAGGTTTATCAGCTAAGAGGGTTGAGACTCCTCACTTGACAAAAACTTTCAGCGCTAGGCGCGACCGAACCAAAGGATGAATTTTATATTTCAGAACGTGAGCCCGGCACTTCCCTATGAGATATGCGCTAATTGCGCCGTTTCGACGGTCATTTGTCGGGATAATTAAAGCGCTGCTTATTTGCCACCTTCACCCATGACCTCAGTGCCAACGCCCCGTGAAATTTTAGAAACCCTCCTACCGCCCTTGCGCTTGGCGGCCAATTATTCACGACAAATTCAGAGCAAAATTGCTGCTCAGCCTGACAAAGCTGGCCCCACCCAATTTGCTGCAGCGCTGACCGATGCCGACTTATCCATTCAAACGTTTGTTGAAGTGGCGTTATTGGGTAGTTTTCCTAACCTGCGATTTTATGGCGAAGAATTTGAGCAATCCTATAACACTAAATATTTTCGGGCGATCGATTTGGGGCCGGATGGCGACTATCTGGTCACCCTTGATCCAATTGACGGTACGTTATTTTACATGGACGGTTTTCCCAACTATCAAATCATCGTGACTGTTCTCAATGCCGATGGATTTGCCGCAGTGCTGGCGCTTAGTCCGGCAGAGGACTGCTATTACTATGCGCTGCGGGGCGAGGGCACTCGCATTGGTCACCTGGCCCAAGATTTAGATGACTGTCAGCGCTTAGAAATCCCCCCCAGTAGTACTCTCTTTTTGGGCACTCGCATCGCGCCCTTGAAGCTGCGGTTAGGCGATCGCTACCGCATTGTCAGCGTCTCGGAAGACTACTCTCCTGAGCGGGCAATTCCCAACGTTAACGGCATTCTTAAAGGACAACTAGGAGGTGTCGTGCTGGCCACAGGCAAATTTATCGATGGTGCCGCCTTAGCTTTCTTAGTGCAAGAGGCGGGCGGCCTGGTAACCGATCATCGGGGACACCCCCTACCGCGGCTGGATGATTGTGTAGATTATGCTTGGCCAGGATTGGCGATCGCCACCTCCCCAACCGTTCATCACGACCTCATTACCGCTTTGAAGGGCTTTGAGATGGCGACTTGATATCTTTTGGATAGGGCAACAGACGCCTCCGCGAGTCTTGGAAATTGCTACCAAGGCTGAGCATACGCCTCTCATGAAGAATTTGGTGATTCGCCAGACCGCCCAAATTTCTACAGACCTCAAACTGACGCTACTCTAAGATGAGTCACTGCACTGTTTTGCCATGATTCACC
>JBCDHF010000522.1:0-3043 GCA_038750375.1 Cyanobacteria bacterium P01_H01_bin.15 | reverse complement strand
GCGGCAATGCAGCCGGTCCTAAACAGTACAACCAATGTCTCCGCGACTACGGCTGGTATTTGCGCCTCGTGACCTATGGCGTTCTCGCTGGAGATACCCGCGAGATTGAGCGCATTGGCCTGGTTGGAGTGAAGGAAATGTACAATTCCTTGAACGTTCCCTTACCCGGCATGGTGGAAGCGATTCGTTGTCTGCGAGATGCCGCCGCGGGTCAATTAAGCACGGAGGATGCCGCCGCCGCGACTCCTTACTTTGACTTTATTGCACAAGCAATGACCGTCTAAAGTTCAGGGCTTCCGCATTTGTGCTGGGCTCGACCATTGCTTCGGGTTTGAGCAAGGTGCTATTTAAGCTTTTGGCTTGCCCTCAAAGCCGCTTATAAATTAAAAATTCCCAGCCGATTGTGAGGTGTCGAGAGTGGTATTTCATCCACTTTTGTCGATTTGACGGTTAGCTGGGGATTTTTGTGAGAAAGAAAGTCACCCTTGATAGGGTTAACGGAATCAGTCGTTATTCGCTGCGGAAATGAGGATATCTGTATGCTGCGCCTAAATGCGATCTTGCCCGGACTATCGATTCTCTTTCTTGTGCTCAGCTATTTGGCATTTGGGTGGTATCTCTGCCAAATATTGCCGAACCAGGTGGGGGCTCTGACAACCATGGCTCAATATTTTCAGTTGAGTGTTTCAGAGCGAGTGCTGCACATCGGAACGTTAGCACTGGGGGCTGGCGGCGTGGTCACGTTTGCCATGCTGGTCACCAAAGTACCGCTACTAAGATTCTTGCTTCAGACTTGGTTTAAGTCCGATATGCGAACCGTTTTGTCTGTTCTGATTGCGGCGTTTGCAGTGGTCTTGATTTTTGTATGGCTTGATTTCTTTATGCGGTTAGCCATGATTCTAGGCGCCTCAATTTTGGCCCGATTAGAGTTCCAAGGTGCTGGCTATAACTGGTGGCAAACCTTCGGCTTACTCATCTTTTTTTCTTCTCTAGGCATCAGCTCGGGCATTGTTTCCTACACCATCGTGCATACCTAAAGAACAGTAAGTTTGTCTAGGGTCACGTTGCTATAGCAGCCGCCACCTTTGTAAGGTGGCGGCTGCGTGCCAGAACGCTCTAGAATTAGGCAATTCAAAACCAAAGGGTTCCTACGCGATCTGGCGAGCGCTCCATAATGACCCACGACATTTACGCACATTAGCTGACAGATTTTATGGCTAAACAACCTGACTCGCGTCGTAAATTACAGCGGCTAATGCTTCTGATTTTTGGTCTTGGTTTTGGTGGCGTATCCCTCGTGACCTTTCTCGGCTTTTTGTCATCCTCTCGAGGCGGTTTAGGCGGAGGTAATGCAGCGCAGGGTGATACGCCATCCCAAGCAGAAGTGCTGGCGCTTCAAGAAGAAGGGTTTCAGGCGGTCCTTCGCCGGGAGCCCAACAACGTAAATGCCTTGCAAGGGCTAGCCCAAATTTATCTCGGTCAGCGTAATTTTCCCCAAGCGATCACAGTTCTCGAAAAATTAGCAGAGCAGTATCCGAAGGACGAGTTTCCGGAGGAAAACGCCCAGTTACTGACTCTAATTGATTTTGTCATACAAGAAGAAGTCAATGCTGCCGCAGGGATTCAAGAAGGCGGTACAACTGCTGAATCAGATGCCGAGCAAGGAGATAGTGGTACCGCCCCCGCAGACCCACCCGCTAATGTTCCAACCGAGACGCCTACCGCCACCCCGGATAATTAATAATTAACCGTGCAGTTAGGCCAGAACTTAGTAGTGGCTACCAGTCTTGCGATGGTGAACAACGCTAATACCGTCAGTATCTTTAACTTGCCCTTGATTTGCGATCGCGTAGATTAACCAGTGGTCACCACATTCCATGCGCTTATCAACGGTGCATTCGAGATGGGCGAGACCATCAGCCAGAATGGGAGAGCCATTTTCAGCGGGTTCCCAGGCAATGTCCTGAAAGCGATCTTCACCGGGACCAAAGGGTTTTAGGAAATGTTTCATCAACCCTAAATGGTTACCTTCTTTGAGCACGTTGAGCACAAAGGTAGAGCCCACATGGAGCAGGGATTCGATCGCTCTATCTTTCGCGACCGCAACCGTAAATCCTGGGGGATTAAAGGTAGCTTGAGAGACCCAAGACGCCAACATGCCGCTGCTGATATCGTCTTGACGAGTCGTAACGATACAGAGGGGACCGACAATCCGACCCAATGCCTGCAACGTGCGATCGCTAGAACTACTGCGGCCAGACCCCTTGGGTTTGCGGCGCCGTTGGATTTTCTTTAACGCTTGAGCAAAGTCAGTGCCCGCTTCTTCACAGGTTTGGAGCACGGCCCCTGTCGGTGAAAACTTAACGCGAATGGGTTCAAAACCCAGCTGGAATCCCGCATCTTTAAACTTGCTCTCCAACCAATCAACGGCTTCCCCACTCCACCCAAAGGAGCCAAAGACGCCGGCCAATTTGGTGTTTTCCGATTGGTTGAGAGTAATGCCCATGGCAGTTTGGATCTGGGTGGGAGGATGGCCTCCTAATGTCGGAGACCCAAAAATCACCCCGGACGATTCCGCGATCGCAGTTTTGAGCTGCTCCGGTTCCGCAAATTCCGCGTTAATCGATTCAACCGCTACCCCGGCCTTGGTTAGACCCCTTGCGATCGCTTGAGCTAGCGTCGCCGTATTGCCGTAAGCAGAGGCATACACTAACGCAACTTTGGCAGACTTCTGCTTTTGTTGAATTAGCCAGTCTTGATACGCGTCAGTCAGAGCCCTTAGACCGTAGCGAACGAGGGGACCATGGCCGGTTGCATACAACTTTGCCGGTTTAGTTAGAAGTTTTTCCAGCGCCGATTCCACTTGACGAACGTGAGGTGCCATCAAGCAGTCAAAATAATATCGCCGGTCTTCTAAATGGGCGTTCCAGCCTTCATCCAGCACTTGGTCACCGCAGACATGGGCCCCAAAAAATTTATCCGTGAAGAGAATTTCTGTTTGCGGATCAAAAGTTGCTAAACCATCGGGCCATCGTGGCAGCGG
>JBCDHF010000521.1:0-3043 GCA_038750375.1 Cyanobacteria bacterium P01_H01_bin.15 | reverse complement strand
TCAATATGCAAAGGGGTTCAGGATCCAGCTTCGGAGTTAGCAGCTTATTGGTGGCAATGTCGGTATTGGCTGGATGCGGGGGTGAGATCGAGCCTTCCGGAAATCTGAACAAGTCTAATCGCTTAAACGTGGTTCAAAATCGGGGGACTCTGATTTGCGGGATTAACGGCCAACTTCCTGGCTTTAGTTTTGTGACTGAATCGGGAGACTATGCAGGGATGGATGTGGATCTGTGTCGTGCGATCGCAGCGGCCCTGTTTGACGATCCAGAGCAGGTTGAATATGTAAGCCTCAGTTCCCAAGAGCGTTTCACAGCTGTCCAGACCGGGGAAGTCGACGTCTTAAATCGCAATACGACTTGGACGTTGAGTCGGGAAACCGCCGTCGGGATGGGGTTTGGCCCGACTATTTTTTATGATGGGCAGGGGATGATGGTTCCCCAAGATAGCCCCATCAGTTCTTTGGCGGATCTCGAAGGTAAAACGATCTGTGTTAAGGCGGGCACTACCACTGAGTTGAACCTGGAAGATCAGCTTAGCCGCCGTGATATTGATTACCAGCCGGTCATTATTGAAGATGATGATGCCTTGTTCGCGGCCTACGCCGAACAGCGCTGTGATGCCGTGACAGCAGATCGCTCGCAGCTAGTGGTGCAACGAGAGCGGTTTGAAGTGCCGAGCAGTCATCGCTTTTTGGAAACCCTCCTATCCAAAGAGCCCTTGGGAGCTGTGGTTGCGGCGGGAGATGCGTCTTGGCTGTCGGCAGTTCGTTGGATTACCAATGTGCTGATCCAGGCCGAAGAGTTTGGAATCACGTCAGAAAATTTAGACAGTTTTTTGGAGACGGATAATCCGGAGATCCGGCGTATTCTGGGTCTAGAAGGGACTCTCGGGGACGATATGGGGTTACCTCCCGATTTTGCGGTGCGAGTAATTCGGGCAGTTGGCAACTATGACGAGATTTATGAGCGCAATATTGGACAGCCTTATCAGCTGGATCGGGGTCTTAATCAACTCTGGTCAGAAGGTGGCTTGCTATATTCCCCGCCGTTCCGCTAAAGGGTCTCAATAAATTAGTGGGGCTAAAAATTGGTGGGGCTAAGTCGTCAGTGAAATCCGTCGTGAAATCCATTCCTCCTTGGCGGAATCGCAGACTGTGGATCTGGGGAATTCAAGTTGTTGTATTGCTGGTGGTGATTGGGTTGCTGGGCTATTTTGCGCGCAATCTAACCAATAACTACGCTCAGCTCGGTTTGCGATTTGGGTTTAATTTTTTACAGCGTCCAGCGGGTTTTGCTATTGGGGATACCCCGATACCCTTTGAGCGGGGAGATAGTTTCCTGTGGGCGGTTTGCATTGGGGTTGTCAATACTCTCCGCGTTTCGGTTTTAGGGATTGTGCTGGCGACGCTCTTGGGGACCGTCGCTGGGGTGGCTCGACTGGCAGATAATTGGCTGGTACGTCAGCTTGCAGCTGTTTATGTGCAGGTTTTTCGCAATACGCCTCTATTGCTGCAGCTTTTCTTTTGGTATGGAGCCGTGTTCCTGCAGTTGCCGCCGCCCATTAAAGCGACGCCCTGGGGTGATGTGTGGTTGACAAACCGAGGTCTGAGTTTACCGATGCCCGCTGCACCGGGATGGGAGTGGGGTGTGAGTATTGTGACCGTGGGCTTGTTGGTCGTGGTTTGGCGATCGCAGATTCCGAGGCGACGTCTGTGGGGACTGAGTACGGGTTTGTTAGCGGTGCTGTTGATCTGGCGGTGGGACTGGCAAGTGCCGCAATTTGATGAAGCGCAGGAAATCCTTTCGGGCGGGCTCCAATTTTCGCCGGAGTTTGCCACGTTGCTGTTTGGCTTAACGCTCTATACCGGTGCTTTTATTGCCGAAGTTGTGCGCGGCGGGATTCAATCAGTAACTGCTGGGCAGCGAGAAGCCGCAATCGCTCTTGGTTTATCAGAATCTCTCGCACTGCGGCTGATTGTTTTCCCTCAAGCGCTGCGAGTTATCTTGCCCTCTTTGACTAACGAATATCTGAATCTGACCAAAAACTCGAGCTTGGCGATCGCATTTGGATTTAGTGACCTCTACGCGATCGCATTCACAATTCAAAACAATACTGGTCGAGCCGTTGAAATGCTGCTGCTGATCATGGCGCTCTATTTACTGTTTGATTTGGGGATTGTAACCGTGATGAACGCCATTAACCGACAGCTACTGTTTCCTGGGGGCAGGGGTTAGCCAAGTTCCAACCCATCCAGATTGAATGGAACTGCGATCACAAGTAACGCCCATCGAATCACAACCGCCAAACAACAGAAAAGCTGCCTCCCGCAAAGAAAGGCAGCCCTAAATTGCCAGTTTATGACTGCGTGCTAGAACGCTTTAGCATCAGATAATTCAAAATCAGAAGTGTCCTAAGCGATCTGGCAACCGCAATAACTTATTTTGATGCGTCAAACGCTTTAATAAAGCGATCAACGAGCGGTTGAACCGCCTCCACGTCTTTCCAGCCTTTAACCTCAACGGTTTTCTTCTCAAGGTTTTTGTAAGTCTTGAAGAATTCTGCAACTTCATCCAAGCGGTGCTGTGCAATATCCTTGAGAGATTTAACGTCAGCGTAGCGAGGATCTTTAACGGGTACACAAAGCAGCTTCTCGTCAGGTTCTCCGCCATCGATCATCTCCATAAAGCCAATGGGACGGGCCGGGATGATACAGCCAGGAAATGTCGGCTCATCCATAATGACTAAGCCATCGAGGGGGTCACCATCGTCAGCCAAGGTGTTGGGGACAAAGCCATACTCAAACGGATAGCGGACGGAGGCGTACATGACCCGATCTAGGGCGAACGCATTCAATTCTTTGTCAAATTCGTATTTGTTCTTGCTACCGCCAGCAATCTCAACAATGACGTTTAAGACGCCAGGCTTAGGTTGAGCGGGAATGAGAGACAGATCCACAGGCTTTCTCCAGTGTTTTACTTAAGGGACTTTGATAATTAAGTTCGCTAATCTTCACGAACCTTAATCTTTCACACAGATTTTAT
>JBCDHF010000520.1:0-3044 GCA_038750375.1 Cyanobacteria bacterium P01_H01_bin.15 | reverse complement strand
CAACCCACGCAAAAAGCACAGGAACACCAACGAGTGAGACTAACGCTGCAATGCCAAAAAGGGCCTTTCTGATTGGCCCCCATTCGTTAATTCGCGTCAAGTTAACGTTGTCCCACAACGCCATTGTCTGCCACCTCAATGATGACGCAGTGAGATCAAGATCGACAACAAATTTGCTAGCTTGGAGAGTGCCTGATACCCCAGTCTAACGCTGTCGGCCTTTCACCGCTTTTCTTGTTATAAATCCAAGTAAACAAGTTCTTTTGCCTCTGGCAAGGAAAAACGATTCGGTTTCCGGTCGCTCTTCCCATCACATCGCCATACTGCCGTGGGACTCCACAGGAAGAAGGTCCCCCATGGCGTCACAGACAATCCAACGGATAGACCAACTGAACGATGCATTCCGCAGAGGCGATCCCAGCGTGCCAGGGCAACGATTTGTAACTGCTGGGGTGGTGAACCTGTTGCATCAGTTGGAAATTCCCATGGAGGTGCTGATCCAAAGGGTTACCCAGTTCGATGATTTCACCGACGCCAATGACCCACACGCTGAGCATGACTTCGGCGCATTTGAGTTCCACGGGCATCAGCTGTTCTGGAAAATCGACGCATATGACCAAACCTATGCTTTGGGTTCCGACGATCCCATGGACCTCAGCAAGACCCGCCGCGTTTTGACCATCATGCTGGCTGATGAGTGGTGATCTGACCCTGTAAGAACTCACTGAAACTTTCGTGAGGAAAGTTTTGGTAAGATATTCCTTGGGCAAATGTAATGCCTTCACTCAGCGAAAATTCTTGTCTAATCAAGTTTTCATGTCCTTCATGCCTTGGTGGTAGTATTGATAAGCTATATGGATGATACCAGATGGTGTTCACGCAGTTCTCGCGGTCTTTGGCGGCAGGCGTTTTGGTTGGTCTGCGGCTCGGATCGATTTAAGGCTCTGCGAGAACTGAAACGAATAAACTAGCACTAGCCGGATTTGAACGGGGAACATGCAAAAATCATAGTAAATTGGACATGCTGAATAGTTGATTGTTAGTCAATCAGCGACGTTGAGTGTTCAAAAGTAGTACATTCCTGTGCTTTCCATTAACTAGAATCTTTAGACAGGAAAAGAAGGTGCAAACATGCTTTACGATCCCAAAAGTGATCTTCCCATGCCCAAAGAGGTTTTGGATCTTTTGAAGACTGATGACTCAGGCGCAACCGCCAAGAGGAGTGCGGTGCCTTCGGATGTGCCACCACTTGATCAAATGGAAATCGAGGCACACATTTATCGAGATGCGGGTAAATCTAGTTTTGGCGTTCTCAAATCTCTGTTTGTTGGAGACTTAGATATTGTTAGGTCAGGAGTGATCCAAGAAGCAAAACGCTTCACAATTGTAGATGCAGCCGGAACGCTGACTCAAATTGGCGTAGCAGTGCGATTGGCGGTTGCAACGAACACAACAGACCTGAATGCGAAACTCAGCGTCGAGAATCTTGCAGCCGCTGCGCAGCTCGGCATGGCGGAGACGAGGGTTAAAATAAGTGTCACAGGTTTCATAGGAGATATCGTCGATCTACCCGGCGTAAGCACCCTAGACGTAAAAAATTATCAAGTGTACCTGGATTCTTTTACGGCAATCCAATCGCAGGTGTTCAGCGTGGCTGGAAGATCAGATTGGAGTCCAACGATCCTCGGCTGGGACGAGAGCGGGTAGCGAACCGGAGGGCAGTTTAAGTCATGAGCTAGAAACAGAGATGCTAAATCCGACAATTGTTCTAGTCGCATCTATCCAAAAGCGTTCGAAAACATCCACCCCAAATATTCCATCGAAAGATGATGCAGTAGCCAATTGATCAAGTGTAACTGGCTCCAGTGAAGAGTTTATTATCTGGCATCGCTCGGATACATCAAAGCCGACCATGACACCGTTGAGCGTTGCCAGGCTCTTGATCACAAGAAGGCAATACGAATGTGCTATATTCCTGAGGTCATTTTCGCATTCTGGGTTTGCGTTGAATTCGGAATTTAGGTATGAAATTGGATCAATTGTCGAAACCTCAAATATCAGTTCTGCCTGATTGGCCATGTTGCTTCCATCTTGTTCGGTAAACCGAATCATAGACCGGGCATTGAAACTCTGCGTACTACGTCGAACGTCTACTTCCGGATGAGACGCTGTTGAAAGTTCGCAAGGGCCTGGAAGCACGGCCTCAATCTGACCGGTCAAAAGATTGGCTACAACAATGTTCCCCACTTCAAACTCACTGGTTCTGTCTTCAATTGGGAAGAAGCCTTGATAAAGCGTTGCCTCCCGCAGAGTCACATATCTCATACTTTGAAAGCACAGAAAGAGCAGGCCCCCAAGCAATAGCAGCAGTATGGGTGTGGCAAGCCTTTTCATTTGAAAGCCTTGCTAGCTGGTACAGCAACTATGTGTACCACAAGGTACGTAACCTGGCGGACAGGCCAGTATTGGTCCCGCCAACGAGATAAGAATCAGCCAAGCTACGCACAAGCTTCTGAGTGTTTTTTTCATTTCCTGTTCCTCAATCTATATTCCGACCGGTATCTGAATTCTGTTCGACGCTAAACCAAGTATGACAGCCATCACACCCAACAAGCAAAGAGTCAGTAAGAATAGAGCGGCTCGTCGCCACGTCTCCAGCTTGGACTGTGCTTCATCCAAACTGGTTTTCATCGACTGGACATTTAGCTCGCTAGCATCCAGAGACTCGCTCAGCTGTACTCCAATCCTATCAGATTTCTCCAAGCGCCTTTTTATTGCTGCGCTGACTTCGCTTCTGAGCTTGATATCATGATCCCTGAGAATAAAGATTTCTGCAAACTTCGCTGTGTTTTTTTCTTTGGCCGATGAGAACAGTTGTTCTTCCAGCCAAAGGTCAACTTCGCTTCTCTCACTTTTAGCGACGCTTTCGGCGTCAAGTAGGAAGCTATCTAACTGCCTACGTGAAGTCGTTGTCAAAAGGTCGGTTTGTTCTTCAACGAAACGGCGAATCTCTACAATTTTTTCCGATCTAGATGGCGTGGATT
>JBCDHF010000519.1:0-3047 GCA_038750375.1 Cyanobacteria bacterium P01_H01_bin.15 | reverse complement strand
CCCAGAAATCATGACTCTTCCTATTCGCAACGTTGCCATCATTGCTCACGTTGATCACGGTAAAACTACGCTGGTGGATGCCCTGCTCAAACAGTCCGGCATTTTTCGCGAAGGGGAAGACATTCCAGACTGCGTCATGGACTCGAACGATCTAGAACGGGAACGCGGCATTACGATTCTGTCCAAAAACACAGCTGTTCGGTACAAAGACACGCTGATCAACATCGTAGACACTCCTGGTCACGCTGACTTTGGAGGGGAAGTTGAGCGAGTCTTGGGCATGGTGGATGGCTGCATTTTGATTGTGGATGCCAACGAGGGTCCGATGCCTCAAACCCGCTTTGTCCTCAAGAAGGCTTTGGAAAAAGGACTACGCCCGATTGTCGTGTTGAACAAAATCGACCGACCCCAGGCCGATCCCCACAGCGCCATCAATAAAGTCCTGGATTTGTTTATTGAATTGGGCGCCGACGATGACCAATGCGAGTTTCCCTATCTCTACGCTTCTGGTTTGAGCGAGTTTGCTAAGAAGGAACTCGATGATGAAAGCAAAGATATGCAGCCGTTATTCGAAGCGATTCTGGACCATGTGCCCCCGCCAGTTGGCGATCCTGCCAAGCCTTTTCAGCTACAAGTGACTACACTGGACTACTCCGAGTATCTGGGGCGTATTGTCATCGGCAAGATTCACAACGGCACGATCGGTGTTAGTCAGCAGGCTGTGCTGATTGACCGTGAGGGTCAGCACACTAAAGGTAAGCTCACTAAGCTGCTAGGTTTTGAAGGGCTTCAGCGCATTGAAATTGAAGAGGCGAGTGCTGGGCAAATTGTTGCGATCGCAGGTTTTGCCGATGCCAATATTGGTGAAACCATAGCCTGTCCTGATAATCCTGAAGCTTTGCCGCTAATTAGCGTCGACGAACCGACCCTGAACATGACCTTTGCGGTCAACGACTCTCCTTTTGCGGGCAAAGAGGGCAAGTTTGTCACCTCGCGGCAGTTGCGCGATCGCCTAATGCGCGAACTGGAAACAAACGTTGCCCTGCGAGTCGAACCCACGGATTCTCCAGACCGCTTTTCTGTTTCCGGTCGCGGCGAACTGCACCTAGGCATCTTGATTGAAAACATGCTCCGTGAGGGCTATGAGTTTCAAGTCTCGCAGCCGCAAGTTATCTATCGTGAAGTTAACGGCCAGCCTTGCGAGCCGTTTGAATTAGTAGTGCTCGATGTACCAGAAGATGCAGTAGGCGGCTGCATGGAGCGCTTAGGCCAGCGTCGGGGCGAAATGCAGGATATGCGGGTTACGGGCACAGGACGATCAACTTTAGAGTTTGTTGTACCCGCTCGAGGGCTGATTGGCTTTCGGGGGGAATTTATGCGATTGTCCCGTGGCGAAGGCTTGATGAACCATAGCTTTTTGGAATACCGACCCATGAGTGGCGAGGTCGAGACTCGTCGCAACGGTGTGCTGATCGCCTTTGAAGAGGGCACTGCTACTTTCTATGCGTTGAAAAATGCTGAAGATCGCGGCGTTTTCTTTATCACACCAGGCACCAAAGTTTATAAAGGAATGGTGATTGGCGAAAACAACCGGCCTCAAGATTTAGAATTGAATGTCTGTAAGACTAAACAGCTGACTAACCACCGTTCGGCTACGGGTGATGAACTGGTGCAACTGCAGTCACCAGTTGAAATGAGCTTGGAACGAGCATTGGAGTACATTAGCGCTAATGAAATGGTGGAAGTGACTCCTGAATCCGTTCGGATTCGTAAAATTTCCAAGAAATTAGTGAAACGGTAGATTTCCTTAGGAAACATTAGCCTTCAGATTGCTAACGCTTTTACTCATCAAGGTGTTGGCTGAATATGCTTGCCGACAAAAATATTGGCCTGCAGTTAAAACACTCGCATGACCTTTGTCCGTAACGTCTAGTGACTGCAAGCATAATGCTTGCGGGCTACATGGCGCTTGCAATCACTCAGTAGAAGTCTCAGCCTCTTCGCTGATGAAAGTTTACTGTGTTCTCTGCTATTCTAAGTTGCTATTTTTCTGGGGCTTGAACAATCGCCACGCGACCGTAGCGAGGATCAATTTCCAGGCTCCAAACTTGTAGGGTGCGATTGCTTTCAAAAATGTATTCGGTTCCTTCGCCGGAGCTCAGAGTTCGGCAAGTCTCAAACACAGCTTTACGATGTTCGAGGGGTAAAAAGGCGGTTTCACCAAGGTTCATTACCCCGCTGTTTTGAAATGCAAGCTGGCCTTCATGATTAAGAATAGCTGCTGGGTGAGGACAGTGATCGCAAAAACTGACGGCTAAAAACCAACGCGCATCAGCGATTCGGTCAAATACTCGGTCCGGTCGAGGATGCTGCAGTACTCGGTACCCTCCTGCGACCGATAAGATAGTCCCCTCTAAAAAGCCGCAGGCCACATGGGTCTTCGGTTCCATCGCTGTCCTCCAATGGAATCGCATTAATCGCAGTGTAGCGGCGTTCCATTAGAAATAGCGTCTAGGTTTGAAAAACGTAGCCATCTTAAAAATACAGCTCGACCTATAGAGCTATTAGCTGCTAATCACCAAGTTCTTTATTAAGCAAAAGCGCGATCGCAGTGCGCCATACTAAATAACCTTGCTCATTCAAATGCAGTCCGTCGGTAGTGAGATCGGGACGTAGAGCGCCATCGCCATCCGCAAACAGCGGATACAAATTAAGGTAATAGATATTCTCTACCTCAGCCATTTTGGCAATTGCCGAGTTGACTGCTTGAATGCGATCGTTCGGCAGCTTTAATAGATTCTCCCGTCCTTCCCAGGTAGCCCGCTCGGCACCATGGGGCAAAATAGACTGCACTACAATATCTGCGTCAGGATGTCGCTGTTTGAGGTACTGCACCGACTTTTCAAGATTATCCGCGACTGCACTTTCAGGCGTACCGACAATCAAGTCATTGATGCCTACCATGACAAAAATCGTTTCAATTTGTGCAGCGTCTAGAGCATCTAAGCGCCGCCGCATCATATCGGAGTTTTCCCCCGAAATTCCCT
>JBCDHF010000518.1:0-3050 GCA_038750375.1 Cyanobacteria bacterium P01_H01_bin.15 | reverse complement strand
CAGCAATGATCACCGCCTAGGTGCCAACGAAGCGCCCCCAGCGATTATGTCCGTCTATCTCGGAACACAGCTTGAAGAAGTTTTTGAACAAATCAAATCAGGATCGATTTCAGACTCCAAGAGTAAAGGCGTCATGGATCTGGGCATCGATGTATTGCCGCCTCTGAGCAAGGATGCGGGTGACCGGAATCGAACTTCTCCGTTTGCCTTTACTGGTAACCGCTTTGAGTTTCGGGCCGTAGGTTCTAGCCAATCCGTTTCTGGTCCCTTAATTGCCCTAAATACAATTTTAGCCGACTCCCTGGAATTCATTGCTAACCGATTGAGCACTGAAATTGGCAACGGTTTAGACGTTGATAGCGCTATTTTGACTGTCCTCAAGGAAATCATGCAGGAGCATGGGTCGGTTGTTTTTGGCGGCAATGGCTATTCCGAAGAATGGCACAAGGAAGCCGTGGAAGTTCGTGGTCTCAAGAATCTGCCTACAACTGCTGATGCCTTACCCTTCTTGAAGGCTGATTTCATCGAAGAGTTGTTTGCCAAGACGGGTGTTTTGACGCCTCGCGAATTGGAAAGTCGCTTTGAGGTTTATGCAGAGCAATACATTATGTCCATTGAGGTCGAAGCAAAGCTGGTTATCGACATGGCGAAGACTTCAATCTATCCAGCAGCAGTTGATTATCTGGCTAAGCTGTCTTCTACCATCACTAGCCTCGTTGGGTTGGGGATCGATTTAGAGAAAAACAGCGCCAAAAAAGTCGCTGAATTGACCAATGGTTTGGCTGGTGCGATCGCAAAGTTGGAGGCAGCAATCGCCAAGGATGACTTTGACTCGACCGAAGCGCATATGCAGTTCATGGCGTCTGATGTACGCAGCTTAATGAATGACGTTCGCGCTTATGCTGATGGGCTCGAATCAGAGGTCGCAGACGAGTTCTGGCCGCTGCCCACCTACCAAGAGATGCTGTTTATCCGTTAATTACTGAGCGGACTTAAAATTCAGTGCTAATCTAAGCGCTTGAGATTGCCTTTAGGTGGCGTGATCTCAAGCGCTTTTTTAATATAGCCTTCGCCAGATCGCTTAGGACACTTTTGATATTGAGTTGCCTAATTTAAAAGCGTTCTGGCAAGCAACCGCCCCCTTACTAAGTTGGCGGCTGCTATAGTCAAGCGATTCGACGTTCTGAGCATGATAAGGTGACCTGTGAGAAAATCCCGATAGAGCGGTCCACCCTTTATGAAGGGATAGTTTGGTCTGAAAGCTGCTGATGGAGTAAATAAAATTGTCTTATGTCCGACGAAACATAATCCAAAACTGCTGTAAGTATCCGTTTTGAGTCAGCCTTATTCATTCAAACTGCTTAAAAACTTCTGCACTTTAGTGGTAGGAGCACTCCTGACAGCATCATTAGGCAGTTGTAATCCATTCACGTCCGAATTCCGCCTATTGCAGACTGGACGATTAGTTGTTTGGCATCCGTTCGAAGGGCGAGAGGGTGATGCCTTTGAAAAGATCTTAAGCAAATATATGCAGCTCTACCCCGACCGTCGGATCGTAGTAGAACGATTTACGGAAGAAGAGCTAATCGTGAATTTTCAGAAGCAGGCCCGCTCTGGTTTGGGTCCCACCCTCGTTATTGCTAATGAAAATCCAACCCTGAGTCAACTTATTGAACATAATCTCATCAAAAGTCTTTCGGCTGGGGAAGTGAACGCCCGCATTTTCTCCCCAGATACCCTTGGAGAAGTCAGGCTCGGCGACTCATACTATGGCATTCCTTTTTCGTCCGTTACCCAAGTTCTCTGCTATAACCGCCAACGGGTCGCAAAAGCCCCTGAAACCTTGACAGAGTTAAGTGATGAGGTGAGAGCCGGCAAAAAACTAGGCATTGTCTCCGATTTTGTATCTACTTTGTGGGGAGTGGGTGCCTTTGGGAACGGAATCTTTAATGACCGAGGGCAAATTCTCCTAGCGCAAAGCGGTTGGGCGGCTTGGCTTGACTGGTTGAAGGGAGCCAGGGCTCATCCTAACGTCATTCTTAATAGTGATATCGCTAAATTACAAGACTCTTTTGCTGATGAGCAGTTGGACTACTACGTCTGCAAGTCCTGGGAAATTCCGATATTGAGAGATCAGTTGGGTCGTAAAAACCTCGGTATTTCATTGCTACCCGGTAACGAAGACCGTCATGCGACTCCCGTGACCAATACCCGTGCGATCGCATATAACCGTGCCGTTGCGGAACGGGAATTTAAACTAGGGCTTGAACTAGGACAGTATTTAACTAATGTTGAACAGCAGATTCAGTTTGCGATCGCAACCGAATCACAGATCCCGAGCAATAAAAATGCCAAAATTGATCCTCGACTGTCTCCATTAGAAGCGATTCTTTTAGAACAAGTCAAATTTTCCAAACCGATTCCTTTGGAATTTATCTTTACGTCAGATAACAATATTCAACAGGCCCTCGATACGGGCAATCTCTACTACAATCGCGTCCTAGAAGGCGAAATCTCTCCCCAACAAGCCGCCGAAGAATTAAGCGAGCAACTTCGAGCCTTACTGAAACGTTAGAGGGCCCTCTGAAAGATGTTTTCTGATATTAGTCTGGAGCCGGTCATCGATATCATCCATAAGTTTTTGGTGATCAGCGGTCGTCCTAGCGTTCAGTTACAACTACTCGTGATTGCTGTTGAGATGGGAGTTGCCTGGCTAGTTTCCCGACTGATTGTTCGTTTGGGAGCACGCTTCTCTTTTTTGGAGCGGTGGTCTCTCTTTCACCGATTAGGCTCTGCGTTTTTCCAGCGCATAGTGTTTCCGCTGGTCACGATGTTAGGGCTCGAACTGCTTGAAATGCTTTTTCAGCAGCTCGGGCAGCTTTTCGGACTCATCACAAAGTTCAATAATTTGGTATTTGTCGTCTTTATTTACCGCGCATTTTTGGGGATTCTCTATTCCTTTTTCCCTCAGACAGCGGTCCAGCGCTATCACAATCGTCTCTTAGCCCCGCTGTTCTATATTTTTATTGCCGAGCAAGGGTTTACTTTCT
>JBCDHF010000517.1:0-3056 GCA_038750375.1 Cyanobacteria bacterium P01_H01_bin.15 | reverse complement strand
CTGTAAATCCTCTTCCAGTCTGAAGTTCAGGCAGTTTTTTGACGAGTTCACCCATCAGTTTTACATCATCTTTGATGTAGTCTTGCACGTCGCTAACTGCAACGCCAAGGTAAGGACTAACCAAGGGAGTCGCATATTTTAGGGCTTTGAATAGTCCGTTGAGACCGGGACCAATTTTTTGTAGCCATTGTCGAGGGTTGTCGATCTCGTAGCAGCCACCGCATTCAGTCGGGTGCCATTCGCCAGGGTATTGGCAGTAAAGCTGAAGGTGGATTCGTTGTTTGTCTAAATCTTTAAACAGCCAGTTGCGACCGTCCGGGCGAAGCGCAAAGACATTTGGGCAGGCAGTGTTTTTAAATCGTTGCTCATCTTTGAAGGTTTGAAGGAAATTGCGCTGAAAGAGAGTGCGCAGTTCTCGGAACCCCGTACCCATTTGTTCGCTGAGATTGGCTTCCAACTCGTCTAGACGGTCTAGAACATCACGTTCAGTGGAAGAGTGCAGACCAAAAAGAAGCTGCGGAACGGATATGTCTTCAAGGCAGTTGGGGCATTCGATGGTTTTGCGGGGTGGAATCCGTTCTAAGCGTTTGGCAAGGTTCGCGAAGGTGAATTCATTGAGACAGTCTTCTTGAAGTGGATCAGGGCAGGGCAGGGTTCGTTTAATATTTAAACCGGGATAGCGGGCGAACGTAACTTCAATTCCATCGCGGAGAAGATTAAAGAAGCTGTAGGGAGCAGGTCCACGAACGGAGAGCTGGAGGTAGTTCACGTTTGTAAGACTGTCTTTTCGGATTTGGGTGAGTGCCAGATGACGTTTTTCAGTGTCTTGAAAGAGGACGCCGGTTCGCCAGTGGATATTCATCGTAAAGCGGTGCTGGCGAGCAATAAACCAAGTCGGAATGCCCGGCAAGATTTCGCTTAGCTCGAACTTCATCGTGATTTCGGGGCAGTTGGGCTGCTGTTTAGCCGCGTCCCAAGTAGCTTCGTAATCGGGTCGTTCGAGAGGTAAACGCTCTACAACTAAACTTTTATCTTTGCTGTCGGGGATGAGGTAAGACAGGTCGAATTTTTCCATTAATCGTAGGAAATACTCGCGGATACCGGGGGTGAGATCCTCCCAGAGCTGGTCCATACAGTCACGGCTAAAGATGCCATCACGGCCAATCACATCTTCGGCTTCAAGAACTTTGCTGATGTATTCAGTTACCCATTGCGGCTGGAGAATGATGAAGTCCTTGAGCTGTTGGTCTTCGGGATAATAAAGGATTTCGCCGAGATCGTGAAGCTGTCTAGAGAGCACGGACAAATTGTCCGGACGAACTTTTTGAGCGAGCATAACATCTCTGAGCTTTTTCGGAGTGGTGAACTTCTCTTTTAAAGCTCTGATATCTTCGGTAGCATCCACATAGGCTTTGGGGACGGTGGCACCCATTAAAGGGAGTTCAGCGGCGAATTTCGCGAGTTCTGAGCGAAGATTATCGATACCCGAGCTTTCTGTATTGCTGACAGAGTAGGAACCAACGATTTGAGGAAATTCTTTCTGGAATTCGTACAGCGGAAAATTGGCATCCCGTTGATCGATATGGGTGGCGACAAGGACAATCGGGGAGTCTGGAGCATTGGCGCGGATCGCTTTGAGCCAATAGTCGAGTTTTCCTTGTTCGTACTCAGTGCGGGCGTTCCAAACCAGGATAAATAGGGAGCGTTTCGTCAGAAAAAACTGATGAGTGGCGTGATAAATTTGCTGTCCGCCGAAGTCCCAGGCATTTAACTGCATCAAAAATTCGGCTTTTGAAGGATGTTGGAGATAGAGCTGAGAAATCTCAATGCCGTGGGTAGTGCCGGGGTCGTAGTCTTTACGTTGCAGAGATTTTAGTAAATGAGTTTTGCCTACACCCCCTTCACCCACAATGACGAGTTTTGAGATCCATTGAACAACTTGCTCGTCTAACTGTTGCTTGAGATAAGCAACTATTGAAGCCGTATCTTGCTCAAGAATGTCGGGTGGCGGAAATACTAAGTTAGGATTCCCAGTGAGATAAAGTTCCTGCAAGCTGCTGAGATTGCCCAATTCCGCTGGCACGCTGCTCAGTTGATTCCCAGTGAGATAAAGCGTCTGCAAGCCTGGCAAGGCTTTGATAATGCTGGAAACAATACTCGGCGAAAGCAATGAAATATTTGACCGGGATAAATCGAGCGAATTCTCACCTTGCTCTGCTGCATCGTCTATGCGCTAAAGAATCTCAGATTCATTCATACTCGCCTTGCCAGAAATACAAAAAATCTTACTCAGAGTTTATCGAGAGATTCATTGACATGAGTCTGATCTCCAGAAAAAAGGAATTCGTCTAATTTTATACGGACATTTTGCCTGTTCACTTTAGAGCCGTTTGAAAATCCCGAAAAATACTCAATACGGAATATCTCATCAAATTCCGGAATAAAAAAGCGCAATTAATTAGCAGCATTTTTTCTTTTTCATCATAGAAATAAAAAATATTTTTCATTGAATTTGTTCTGAAAAATACAAATCATAATTAAACTAGTCTTGCCAATCGAGCATAATATTTTCCATATAAATCTGTAAATAAATATCTTCAATAAATGGCCGCCTCATCTCATTACCGCGTCAACCGCTCCAACACAGCCAAATCATAAACCTGTGTCGCCGGTCGCTGATAGTTATCAAAATCATTCTGATTAAACCGCAACTCATCCCGTTTCTTCACGTTTAAAACCAACAATGTTTGCTTCAATCTAATCTGCCAAATCAAAACAATGCAGTTGACTTGAGGTTTATGCTACAACGGCTGAGCCCGTATCAAATGCCCCTCCCTCATCTCGCTTCTGGATACAGCGTTTGAATAATATACCGTTGTTGTATCCTCCTCCGCTTAAACGGATTCTGCGCCACTCCCCAAATAAAACTTTCCGTCATTCGCTTCCGCAAAAAAAAATAATCCATTAAAACCTGTTTCTGCACTTTTTCAGATTGATCCAAACAAAAGTTAATCATCTTTTTATACACATAAATTGCGAAAAATAATTGAATAATT
>JBCDHF010000516.1:0-3063 GCA_038750375.1 Cyanobacteria bacterium P01_H01_bin.15 | reverse complement strand
GTCGATTCAACCTCAGAACAATACCGTCGAGGTCAAAGCGATCCAAATCAATCATGTCGTTGAGAATTTCGCCCAACACAGAAGTTAATTCAGCAGATGCAGAACGAACTTGAGCCGGGATGCCATCTCCCAGAAACTGAATGTCTTTGAACTGAACTTTCCTGCGCTTTTCCACACCCAAAGTACATGATAGGCTCAGAGGGACACGTTGTTGGCCAAAACGAGCGTTTGCCGACAGTTGGAGCTGGTTGTGGACAAGTAACTTGAGTTGAACTTCGCCAAAAGAAACGGGTTCGCCTTTGGAAATACGAACTAAAGCTGGCTCCGTTAAATTTTCAAGGCGTCTTTTAACTAAACGGGCTTGAAACGCTTCATTTATGTCCGACTCCAGCAACTTTATCTGAGCAATCGCTTGAGTAGGTTGCTTGAGATCAATTTTGCCTTTGAGGACAGAACTAAAGTCAATTGAAACAGCATCTGTCTCAAAGCTGAGCTCTTCGGTCCGAAAATCTTGCCGAATAACTAAACCCTGACCGAGCATTTTAAAACTGTCGATACTGCCCTGCAGAAGCTTGCTAGAGGGCTGGCAGCTAACCTTCACTTCTACAGAGTCACTACGGGTAAATAAATGCCGAATAGTGTTACTTGCAACAGAACTGAGCAGATTTTCTCCCCAATCGCTCCCCCGATTGCCATTTGAACCAATAAAGCCACCGAGCATAACGCTATTCACTCTGATTCGTTCTCCTAACTTGTAACAAAATATTAAGAAGACAGCAATTCGAAATATCCGTCCTTGCGCGATTGAAATAATCCTCAATTACTAGGAGGCTATCGAGCTCTTATGTCGTGAAAGCTTTGCCCCAATTAACAATTAAGGGATTGACTAACTCTGGAACTTCATCATGCGGACAATGCCCCGCGTTCAAAAAATGGGCTTCCGATTGGGGATAGTGACGAAAAAATTTCTGGTTGCGATCGCGAGCATTGATCCAGGGGTCACGTTCTCCCCACAGTAGCAACAAAGGTGCTCTCAATTTTTCGAGGAGTTGATCGACTTTTTCTCCCTGCCGAGATTGAAAGACGGAAGCGAATACTTGGGCCGCACCCGGATCAAGGGCCGGACGGCGAATTTCGGCGATTAACTGTTGCGTTACGGCAGCATGATCACAATAAACTTGCTTCAGAGTTCGTCGAATTACCCAAGGTTGACGGAGATACAGAAACAATAAATTGCTAGCCCAGGACTGCTGCAATACCTTTTGGACTGCTGCTCGAAGCGGGTTGGGTTTTGATGTAGTCACTACTGGCTCAGTAAACGGACCGGCGCTATTGAGTAGAATGAGCCCCTCAACTAAATCTGGACAATTCGCCGCTAGGCACAAGGACACATAACCTCCCAAGGAATTACCGGCGAGAAAAGCCGATCGTTGAACCACTTCTCGCACAAAGGCTTCCAATTGAGATTGCCAAAGTGATGCGGAATATTCAAGCGCTGGTTTAGCAGATCGTCCAAACCCTAATAGATCTATGGCAAAAACACGAAAATGCTGTTGTAGCTCGATAATATTTTTGCGCCAATGATCAGTCGAGGCGCCGAACCCATGCACCAATATCATCGGGGGTAAGGCCATATCCCCGCTAGCGACGTAGTAGATTGCCTGATTTTGCCAATACCAATAGGTCCCAGGGAGCGATGCCGTAGTCATCATAGGGTTGCGAAATGTAAAGATATAATTGTTTTTATAGTTTATCTTTACAAAGGAGTTGCGCTAAGCTTACCGGCGGATATACCGGAATTTAAACTATTTGAAAGCCTGTCTGAGATTAGCCAATAGTTGCAGACGACGGGTTTTGGCAGAGTTCACTTTTAACCACCAGCACATACGATAAGGAGAAGCACCATGGCTGTGGAGGTCTTGAGCAAATCGGATACTAAAACCATCCGGAAACCGGCGCCTCGCTACCGGGTTTTATTGCACAATGACGACTTCAACCCGATGGAGTACGTGGTGCAGGTGCTTATGCAGACGGTCGCTGGGTTAACCCAGCCTCAAGCCGTGGATATCATGATGGAAGCCCACACGAATGGGACCGCGCTGGTAATTACTTGCGCCCTGGAGCACGCTGAATTTTATTGCGAGACGTTAAAAAATCATGGGTTGACCAGTACGATTGAGCCCGACGAATAGAATCTTTTGCGTTTTCTCCCCTTTTTGCGATCGCAAGTTATGAAACTTGCTGGCTACCCGGTTTATCTCCGTGTTCTGCTTTTCCTGCTGACCCTGCTGTTGGTTTGGCTACCCTGGTCGATGTTGTGTTGGGGGCTGCTTCGACGGGATGTCAACCTACTGACGATCGCGAGTATGGGCGGACTGTTCGTCCTCTTTTTGGTTCTACAAAGCTACTGGCAACCTTGGAGTTACGGAAAATCTGCCGGCTGGATACGCTGGGGTTTGTCTTTGGAGCCAACTCAATTCAGAGAATGTATTGTCGGATTAATCGTTGGTGTTGGTTTAGTTGTTGGAATTTACCTCTTTGAAGCACGTTTGGGATGGATTGATATTCGACCCCCCACTGAGCAATTTCTAGTGATCGCAGGTCAAGGCGCATTAAGTGGACTGGGCGTTGCCCTCGCTGAAGAAATTGTATTTAGAGGCTGGTTGCTAACCGAATTAGAGCGGGATTTTCCCCAATCCTTGGCGAGTCAAGCCAGTGCTGTATTATTCGCTTTATTGCACTATCTAAAACCCTGGTCAGAGATCCAGCGTACTTGGCCAGGTTTCCCAACCCTGATTTTGCTCGGTCTTATTCTTGTTCGCCTCAAGCGCCTCACAGCCAATCGGCTGGGACTACCCATTGGTTTCCATGCGGGGCTCGTTTGGGGTTATTACTGTCTCAGTATTGGTGAGTTGATCTCGACAACTCCCGGTACTCCTGATTGGCTGGTTGGTATTCATGGAAATCCCCTCGCCAGTCTGATCGGTATTACCGTGTTCGGCTTGATTTATGGCTGCATCCAGCTAGTCAAGAAACCCGTTTAATTTCAGGCTTCAACGTTGG
>JBCDHF010000515.1:0-3063 GCA_038750375.1 Cyanobacteria bacterium P01_H01_bin.15 | reverse complement strand
TTTCGATTTGAGCAACTGTTGAAATATCAGCAGCGATATGGATTTAGCCATCGTGATGCATTACGACTGTTCCACAACGCTCCGGCGACTCCAGAGCACCAGACTTTGTATAACTGGGTGACTCACGGTTGGCAGTCGCTCCCGGACGCGCCCCCTTCTGACGCTTTAAGCCAATTATGGTGGTACGAATGGGTGAAACTGCATCCCGATCAGGCCTGTCACGCGATTACCCAAGGCGGGCTAACTCACGAAATGGTGGCACCGGTTGCTCAGATGACCCAGCAAGCTTGGCAGAAACTCTTTGAGAAGATGCCCATTAGGGCGCTGTTACGGAATCTCGGCTCCTTGACGGAAATTGGGGTACTAGGACCTAGACGTCGGAAGAATCTAGAGCGAGTTGCGCAAGTGTTGGTCAATCGCCAGCATTTACGTCGCGGTCGTATTCATCCGATTGATGTACTCAAGGCCCTCAAAACCTATGAGTCCGGCGGACGTCTGGGGCGATCGAAAAAAACTTGGCGACCGGTTGGAAAAATTCTCAATATCCTAGAGCAGGCCTTAGCATTGTCGTTTGAAATAGCGGAACCGACCGGAAAAACCTTTTTACATGCTCTGGATATTTCAGGGTCCATGAATTATTACACGGTGGGTTCGATCGGCTTGAGTTGTTGTGAGATTGCCACAACCATGGCACTGGCGACGGCCAAAGCGGAAACGAAGGGCTATATTCGCGGATTCTCGACGGAGTTCAAAAACTTGGGAATTACCGCTAACGATAGTTTTGTCTCCGCTATCCGTAAAGCCTCTGACCAAAATTTTGGTGGAACAGATGCGTCAGTGGCCTATCAATGGGCAATTCGCAAACGAGTTAACATTGATGTCTTTTGTTTTTGGACCGATTCTGAGTCCTGGTCCGGTAATCAACATCCTAGCCAAGCTCTCAAAACTTATCGTCAACGGGTGAATTCTAAAGCTCAAGCCATTTACGTGACTCTTGCGCCCTATCAGTTGACCCTAGTTGATCCGCAAGATCCGCTGTCTTGGGATTTTGGTGGCTTTGATCCGAGCGTTCCTCGGGCTATTCAAGCGATCGCAACTGGAGAATTTCAAGGCGATCGCTGAGCTAATCGCGGTAACTCTAGTCTTGATTTTTAGCCAATTCAAGGGGTTACCGCTTCCTGAAATATTTTGTTCAACATTAATTGCAGAAGAGGAGAGATGAAGACCCGCTACGAATTTGAAAAAACTCAGCGTCATCCCATAAAGCGGTGGACAAGAGGGGTGCATGTAGACAACAAGGTCCTCGACCAATTACGCGATATTGCCGCGTTGCCGTTTATTCATAAACACGTAGCGGCGATGCCCGATGTTCATTGGGGCTTGGGTGCAACGGTTGGGTCGGCCATTGCGACTAAAGGTGCGATTGTTCCGGCTGCTGTTGGTGTAGATCTGGGGTGTGGCATGAATGCGGTGCAAACCACGCTGACAGCTAGCGACTTGCCAGATTCGTTAATTCAGGTCCGCTTAGCTATAGAAGCAGCAGTACCCCATGGTCGTACGGACAATGGTCGCCGCAACGATAAAGGGGCGTGGTCACCCGATCAGGTCCCGGCGGCTCATTTAGCCCGCTGGCATAAACTACAGCCTACCTATGACCGACTAATTGCTAAACATCCTAAGTGTCGTAGCTACAACAACGCTAACCACATAGGCACCTTGGGTACCGGCAATCATTTCATTGAAATTTGCTTGGATGAACAGGATCGCGTTTGGGTGATGTTGCATTCGGGGTCTCGGGGTGTGGGGAATCGTATTGGCATGTACTTTATCGAAGCAGCTAAACGGGAGATGGAGCGGTATTTCATTGGGGACTATTTACCGAATCAAGATTTAGCTTACTTGGTAGAAAAAACCGAGCTGTTTGATGACTATGTAGCGGCAGTCTCCTGGGCTCAAGCGTTTGCCTGGGAGAATCGGCAAAGTATGATGGCGGCAATTTTGGCTGTGATCGCAAAGCAGTTCCCGCCGTTTGAAGTCAACGATATGGCAGTGAATTGTCATCACAACTATGTGGACCGTGAGCATCACTTTGGGATGAATGTTTGGGTGACTCGTAAAGGTGCCGTGAGAGCCCGCCAGGGAGATCTGGGCATTATTCCGGGGTCGATGGGAACGCCGTCCTTTATTGTGCGCGGCAAAGGAAATCCTGACTCATTTTGCAGTTGCTCCCATGGGGCGGGTCGCGTGATGTCTCGGGGCGAAGCTCGGCGAACAATTTCGGTGCAGGCACACCAGCTAGCCATGACTGGTATTGAAGCTCGGACGGATTCGGGAGTGTTGGATGAAAGTCCAGCGGCGTATAAGAATATTTCAGCAGTGATGGCAGCCCAGTCCGATCTGATTGATATTGTCCATACGTTGCGACAAATCGTGAATATTAAGGGCTAGCTCTTTGAGAATCAGCTCTGGCAAACCCATTGGCTGAGGCGAACCAAAAGCCTGACCAGTGAGTGGGTTGCTCTGCATTACCAGTTTTCTACCTACGCTTTTTTTCTAGTCCCTGGACCGAAATCCTCTTACCCCTTTAGCCAGTGAGACGAATCTCGCCCGATCAGTTCCTTATTGCGTTAAAACATCTTCTCGGTAGTCAGCGAGCAGTTGCGAGCTACAGTTGGCGTAGGCGGTTTTTTTGCGATTAAGCTTCAGTAAGCTCAATAAGTCTCAATTGACTGCTTCAGAAACGTTTTTGGCGCTTCCCAACAGGAAAAGTGCAAGTTTTTTTTTCATAGATTCAATGAATCTATCTAATTAATATAATTATAGACAGCCGAAGGTGAACGACAGCTAAAGTCAAGACAGCCATCAAAACGCTGAGGTAGTCGCGCCCATCTCACCAACAATCTTCAGTCCCTTCGCTGCAGCCAAAATATCTCTCTTGCTGAATACGTGGCTCTGATATTTTTATCGATCGTCTTTTCTTATTCACTGCACTTGATTGACGGGATTTAGGGGATCAGTGATTTTGCTTCCTATAACTTTCAAGCAGAAGAAATTGCTTGCAAG
>JBCDHF010000514.1:0-3077 GCA_038750375.1 Cyanobacteria bacterium P01_H01_bin.15 | reverse complement strand
TCCCTTGCGCACCAAACTCCTAGTCATGCTGGAACGGGAAGAGCGGCTCGAACTTTACCAGCAGTGTCTAGCTTGCTTGCCGGTATTTGTGGCCCTCGACATTGCTCAGTATCAAGATGTGTTTGCACATTAATGTTGATCTCCTAAAAGTGCACGGACATTTTGCAGATAGTCCGTACACTTATCAGCAAGATGTGATCGTAATAATGAATAGATCTTGAGCCTGACCGGTTCATATCCCAAAAAAACTCCCCGCTGCTCGTTAGCTAGAGGGAAGTTTAGATAATTGAGGGAATTGGCTTAATTAAGACAACAGCCGTTTATAGATTAACTACTCGGATGTTTTTGGAGAGACTCGAACGCATCGCCAACAGTAAAGCTCGCGGCTTTTTGACGTGGAGGATAGTCCCTAAAGGTTTCTAGAAAGTTCCCAACAAATCCCTGCGCAGGAGTGAGCAAGAAAACGTGATCTAGATACCAATCCCAGTAGGTATTCGACGTAATGGTGGCCTTTTCATAAGGATCGGTGCGTAGATTGTACAGCCAGGGGATTCGTGTCTTCACAAAGGGTTCGCCCCAGAGTGCCAGAGTTCCAGGATCTCTCTGTTGTGCAAAATGAATTTTCCAATTGTCATAGCGCAAAGCTAAGAGATCGCCATCATCAGAGAAATAGAAATATTCGTCACGAGGGCTTACAGGAGTTTCTCCCGTTAGATACGGTAAAAAGTTATAGCCATCTAGATGCACTTTGTAGGTCTTGCGACCCACGCGATAGCCTTTGAGCAGCTTGTCTGTGACGTCGTCATCACCAGCCGCAGCCAATAGAGTGGGCAACCAATCCATGTGCGACATGAAATCATTGCTCACGCTGCCCGCTTCAATATGACCGGGCCAACGAACCATAAAGGGCACGCGGAAAGCGCCTTCCCAACCGGTGTCTTTTTCACCTCGGAAAGGCGTCATGGCTGCATCGGGCCAAGAGTTCATGTGAGGCCCATTATCTGTGCTGTAGATAACGATCGTGTTGTCCGCAATGCCCGCCTCATCGATCGCAGCCAGAACTTCCCCGACGTTTTTGTCATGGTCAATCATGACGTCATGGTAGGGGGACTGCCAGCGGCCCGACTGACCAACACTCTCCGGCTTCGGATGGGTGCGGAAGTGCATGTGGGTGAAGTTTGTCCACAAGAAAAACGGCTCACCGGAGGTGCTTTTCTCCTTGATGTAGGTTGCTGAACGAGCGGCAATGTCGTCATCAATGATTTCCATCCGCTTCTTGGTTAGCGGACCGGTGTCTTCAATCCGTCCATCCGCAAAGCTATGAATTACGCCACGGGGACCATATTTCTTCTTGAAGTTAGGAAAATCTTCTGGTGAAGGATAGTCAGGAAGTTCCGGCTCTTCCTCAGCATTAAGGTGATAAAGATTCCCATAAAATTCGTCGAAACCATGATTGCTAGGCAAAAACTCGTCTTTATCACCGAGGTGATTCTTGCCAAACTGAGCAGTGGCATAGCCCAAGGGCTTCAGAAGTTCAGCGATAGTGGGATCTTCTGCTTTTAAACCCAGGTCTGCGCCGGGTAACCCAACTTTACTCAGACCCGTCCGAAATACGCTCTGACCCGTAATAAAAGCAGAACGTCCAGCGGTACAGCTCTGCTCACCGTAATAGTCAGTGAAGAGCATCCCATCTTTGGCAATGCTATCGATATTGGGAGTTCGGAAACCCATCAGCCCTTTCGTGTAAGCGCTGATATCGCTCTGACCAATATCGTCACCCCAAATTACCACAATGTTGGGTTGGCTAGAACTCGCTCCAGTTTCGGCTGCGATCGCAGGGCTTGCAAATGGCACATTACTCGCAAGGAGCAGTAATACGCAAACTGCGATCGCAAACATATTGAAGCCAGTCCCTCGCTGTTTTGAAGAGGAAGGAGGTGGGAACATACTGTTTGTTTAAATTACTAAACGATTTGTGTTCAACTGCCAGGAATTGAAACGCTCCCAGGATAATCGTGTTTATTACGAACGGCTTAGCCGTGCAGCTTTATTTCACGTAAGTTCACGGAACGTTTGAAAACGCTGATCGCAGGTAGCTTGGTTCACTAAGGAGTGTAATAATTTGTTGCGTGAGTGAGTCAGCCAGTCGGAATTTAGCGGGCTACCGGGCCAGTAGTGAGCTAAATACGATAATCAGAAACGCTAAGAGCCCCAGTATTGCAAGGATCACTGCGACAAACAGGGCCGGAGAAGACCGGGGAATATATAAAAGATCATTGCGTTGAATGCGCCGTAATTGTCGCCGGTGATCTAAAGCCGCAATCAACATGGCAACAGTGCCGAGCAGGACAAACGCCAGCCCTAAAATGCGGGTGAGTCGAAACGGGTTAAGGGTGTTACCAAGGTTGCGATCGAGAATCGTCACAATCCGCTCAATACCCACGCCAAAGCTAATAAGTGATAAACAGGTGCGAATCCAGGCCATCAGGGTTCGCTCTTCAGCCGCGCGGTTTCTTTCTTTCGCCAGTTCGGTTGCAGGGTTGGGCTCGGCCATAATTAAGGAAAGACAAAGACTATTTTCGCTGTTTAGTAAACCAATTTAGTCCAAATCAAATCGAACGCAACACAATTTAATGGGACCAAGGGTATCAATTCGTCATAAGGAATTCGTCCGTATGTTACTTTCTCGCTGAGAGCGTTCTTATAGGGTAACGGTACTAATTCGGTATGATTTATGCTGAAAAAATGGCTTTGAGCAACTCTTTTTTTACGTTTCAATCTGGGACTAATCAGTTTAGTCCAAGGCATTCAAGCTCAGTCAGCTCTAATTGGGCAGAAGTATCCAATAGAGTTGTTGGGAAATAGAGAATAAAATCGCTGAAACGCCTATGAGTAAAAGCTTACAGGGAGTTCCGCGCTAATAGACTTGAAAGCCTTTCCTAGTGAATGTTTCAGCCGTTTTTCCTGCTTATTACCCAACAGGTTTAATCAACCGCGAACCCAGACAGGCGGTAGTTTACTCTAGTCCTCCTGGGGGATTCACAGAAGAAGGAGAATTTCCATAAGCAATGTTTTTG
>JBCDHF010000513.1:0-3099 GCA_038750375.1 Cyanobacteria bacterium P01_H01_bin.15 | reverse complement strand
CAGAAAGTAAGATGTAATGTGTAATGTAAACCTTACATATTCGTCGATAAGATATAGAAATTCATGATTAACCCTATTATCAGGAAATTATAAGGCGTAAACTCGTAGAATCTCAGAGTTAGCAGTAGGAGAGCCTCAGACGTGGATTTGACCGTTTTGAGCGATCAGCCCGTCTCATTGGATGGGTTAGTTGGCCTGCCCCATATGCTAGATGGCAGCCAGGGTGATAACCGAGTTCCCCAGGCGCATTGCCAGATTCAGGCGGAGAATGACTGGACAGCCATTCAATGCTGGCTGGCTGAATTTGATGACTCGCCACATACCTATCGCAGATACCGGATTGAAGCTGAGCGATTGTTGCTGTGGTCGATTAAGGAACGACGCAAGCCGATTTCGGGATTGATGCGGGAAGACTTTCAAGCCTATCAGGCGTTCTTATCAAACCCGCAGCCCGCGAACTATTGGTGCGGTCCCAAAGTACCCAGACACTCGCCGACTTGGAAACCGTTTCAAGGGCCCCTACGGGAAAGCAGCCAACGCCAGGCACTGATTGTCGTTAACGCCCTCCTCTCCTACCTAGTCGACGCAGGTTACTTGCGCGGTAATCCGCTATCATTGATTCGAAGAAGAAATAAGAAACTGACGCTCTCATCGAGTGAAGCGATAGTGCCAGAACGCTACCTGGATCAGGAGACCTGGGACTACCTGAAAGACTATATCGCTAACCTCCCTCAAGAGACGATCCGGGAGATCGAGCATTACGAGCGTACGCGCTTCTTGTTCCATTTTCTGTATTTGCTCGCACCCCGAGTCTCTGAGATTGCTAGTCACCCCATGAACAGCTTTAGAGAACACCGCGGGCGATGGTGGTGGTTCGTTGAAGGCAAAGGTAAAAAACGGGCTAAGGTACCCGTCAGCGACGAAATGCTGGATGCACTGATGCGCTATCGTCGGTTCCTAGGCCTGGATGATCTCCCAGGAGAGGATGATACGTCTCCTGCGCTTTGCAGTATCAAAGGGACCAAAGCTGTCTCAAGCAATATGGTTTATAGGATAGTAAAAGACGTTGTTGTCGCAGCGGCCGAGAGCATAGAAAAAGCAGTACCTGCCAGCGCCAGGAAACTACGCCGCGCTTCTACTCATTGGTTTCGGCATACCTCGGTTACCCACAGTGATGATTCTGGAATTGGTCTGAAGTATATTCAAGCATCAGCGCGGCACGACAAAATTGAGACAACTACCATTTATCAGCATGCCGATGATCATCGGTGGCACGATGAGTGGCAGAGACTAAGGTACTAATTAATCTTAAAGTGTTATCCACATCCGGGCTGATATTTCTCTCTAAAGTTGCCACCGGAACTGGACTTAGCTACCTAATACTGTATATTTATACAGCACTGGTAACGGGACGCGTATGGTGCACGAATTTGGCGGCGTTTGGACCCGGAAGAAGCTTTCGGTGCTGGAGGCCTATCTAAAGTTTTACGTGACAGCTCTCAAGAACCAGCCTTTCACACTTCATTACGCTGATGCTTTCGCAGGAACAGGCTCTCACGCCCCGTTGCAAGATGACGAGCAGAAGTTGCTCATCCCACAAGAGGACTTCCGCGGCTCTGTCATGACGGCACTTGAGGTCTCACCTGGTTTCAACGAATTCCACTTTAACGACCTAAGTCCGGAACACGTGTCTGAACTGCATTCGATAAGGAAAGATAACCCGGAAAAGAAAATCCACATCTATGAACAGGACGCTAACGAATTTGTGCCTGCGTATTGCTCAAGACTAACGAGAAAGGACCGAGCTGTTCTGCTTCTCGACCCTTACAGCACCCAACTTGACTGGGAAACACTAAAGCACGTTGCTGACTCAAAAAAAGTCGACCTCTGGCTGCTCTTCCCCATATCCGTGATACTGCGTATGACACCGCGCGATGGCACCAAGATTAGGCAGGAGTGGAAACGCACTTTGGACCGACTTTTAGGCACCAACACCTGGGAAGAATCGCTCTACAAGCCGATCGAAGTGCCCGCTATGGGAGACATGTTCGAGGAACCAGACCCAGACCCTACTCCTTTGTCTGAGCGATTAAATACAAAAGAACTAGAACAGTGGGTTACTAATAGACTAAGGGAATTGTTCCCCTATGTTGCACCTCCAATTCCGCTAAATAACAAAGGTCGGCCACTTTTTTTATTCTACTTTGCGGTTTCCAATGACAGTTCCAAAGCATGGGGATTAGCCCAAAGAGCAGCTTCTCATATCATTGGCCAAAATTTAGGGAGCGATTAACTATGAGCAAGATTGAATGGACAGAGCAAACATGGAACCCTGTCACCGGGTGTACAAAAGTTTCCCCTGGCTGCAAACATTGCTACGCAGAGACCATGTCTAAACGCTTACAGGCTATGGGAGCTCCTGGCTATGACAATGGCTTTAAACTGAGCCTACTTCCTGAACGATTGCGGCAGCCCCTACAGCGGCGCAAGCCAACAATGTACTTCGTTAACTCAATGAGCGATCTATTTCAAGATGAGATTCCGGATGAGTTCATTGACCAGGTGATCGGTGTAATTCGAGAAACACCGCATCACACCTATCAGATATTGACGAAACGAAGCGCGAATATGCGGAAATATTTTTCTGGCCGTAGCGTTCCGGATAATGCCTGGCTAGGCGTTTCAGTGGAAGACAAGAAATACGGCAAACCCAGAATTACGGATCTAGCGGATATCAATGCCAAAACACGATTTTTGTCAGTCGAACCACTCTTGGAAGATCTGGGCAAAATACGCCTAAAAGGCATTCATTGGGTAATTGTAGGGGGAGAGTCCGGTTTTGGTGCGCGGCCAATGAAAGAAAAATGGGCATTAAGCATCCGCAATCAATGTCTTGATGCAGGTGTAGATTTCTTTTTCAAACAATGGGGATCATGGGGCGCTGATGGAAAGCAACGCAATAAGAAAGCAAACGGCCGACTTTTGGATGGGAAAATGTGGGATATGGTGCCTTCCATAGCAATCTAACGAATCTCAGGACCACATCCTTGCCTAGAATCTAAGCTGAGCGAGAAAAAAAGTTACTACCAGTCAGCGGAT
>JBCDHF010000512.1:0-3099 GCA_038750375.1 Cyanobacteria bacterium P01_H01_bin.15 | reverse complement strand
CTGGAGAGGAAGTCGCAAGCTTCCAAGGGCAAGTCCAATATGAAGCAATTGATGACGTCCTCCGGGAAGTCTTTGATCTGCTCCCTCGTACAGAATCCGTTGAACTCAAACGTCGCTCTTTCAATGCCTTCAATGCGGAGCTTGCTGAGTAGTGCCGGTTGAAACCATTGCTGAGCGTCGACCCCATTTCTGTCGACAATCGCGAACTCGTCTATGATCTCTTAGCCCCAACCACCCTCTTTTTTGCTCGGCATGCGCTTTCTGCGGGATCTGTTCAGCCAGTATTATCAGAATCTTCGCCAAATTGAGCTGTCCATTGGCAATAATCGTCTGTCTCTGATAGCGCTGGTTCAGTTTGGTCTGTACCTGATCATTGCCTTCGTCTTGGTGCGATCCCTCAAGTTTTTTCTGAAACGGCAAGTCCTCGCCAAGCTCAACATTGATCCGGGCAACCGCGAAGCGATCGCAAGCTTAATTGCCTACAGTTTTGGCGCGCTGAGCTTGGTGGTTATTCTCCAAACCACCGGGTTTAACCTTTCGTCGCTAGCCGTCATTGCGGGCGGCTTAGGAGTGGGCATTGGTTTTGGTCTGCAGGAACTAACGAAAAACTTTGTCAGTGGATTGACCCTGCTTCTTGAGCGCAACGTCAAAGCCGGAGATTTCATCGAATTTGATGGGCTAGAAGGCTATGTTGATGAAATTTCCACCCGTTCAACCGTGATCTTGACGCGGGATGGACTGCATGTCATCGTCCCCAACAATCAACTAGTCGAAAATCGTCTCATCAACTGGACATTTGAAAATTCTGCTGTTCGAATCCATATTCCGGTAACCGTCGCTTATGGGAGTGACTCGGTTTTGGTTACCGAAGCGCTGCTGAAAGCAGCTTACCAAGAGAGCTCGGCTTTATTAGAACCCGCCCCTCAAGTTATTTTTATCGGTTTTGGGGATAGTGCCTTGCAATTTGAACTCTGGGTTTGGATTAAACAAGCCGATCTCAAATCACTGATTCGCAGCAGTCTAAATTTCAGCTTGGAATATCATTTACGCCAATATCAGCTCAGCATCCCCTTCCCTCAACGAGATTTGTGGATTCGGAATCCTGAAGCTTTTCAGCCCGCGAATCATTCAGAAAAGCAGCCTGAAACTTTGCCCCAAGACAGTCTCCCGCACACTTTTGCAATCAGTGCTTTGTTGGCTAAAGTTTCTTATTTTTCTCAACTGAATGAATTAGAACTGCGACAACTCCTTGAAATCGGCGTCCTCAAAGCCTTGCGCTCTAACGAAATCCTCTTTCGCGAAAATGATCCGGGTGATGCCTTTTATCTCATTCTGTCCGGCTCTGTCGAGATTTACGTCGCCAAACTAAACAAGCATTTAACGACCCTCAACCCGGGAGATAGTTTCGGTGAACTCGCACTTTTACTTGGCATTCCCCGAACCGCTACTGTTAAAGCCAACGATGAAACCACTCTGTTTGCGATCGCAAAACCCGCCTTTGAAAAACTATTGCAAAGATACCCCGCTTTTTCTGAGATTATTCTCCATGAACTCGCCCAACACCAGGAAGAGTTAACCCAACGCCAACAAGAACTCAGGCAATTAGGATTGATTGACCAGACTGAGGACCACAGCAATCCAGTGATTTGGGTGCGTCAGCGTTTGCAACGCTTGTTTGGTTTGAAAGAAACCTTTGAAAGTAATCGGGCTCGGAACTGAGCGCAGAAAACAGACTGTCAAGACTTACGAAAAAAGCAGATATACGCTTGATTTTTGTTTATTCACAAGCATTCCCTTCACCAGTCCTCTATCTATAGCAGCCGAAGACTAAGTTAGGACGCCATTGAGGACAAGATGATTTATGCTTTCAAGCTGTCTTTACCTGGACAATGTCCTAACTTGCCCCTTGCTTGCTATAGGTTGAAACAATTAACTCAGGCTATATCAAGTCGTCATTTATAGCCTTCGCCAGATCGTTCAAGACATTCTCTATCTTGAGTTACCTGATTCCAGAGCCTTTTCACATGGAGAAGTCCTCTATCACAAAGACGGCGACTGCCATCGCCAATAAAAATCGAACAAAAACTTATTTAGAAGGAATCCCCAAATTCTGTGTGGAGCGGATAAAGTCATCAAATTGTTGGCAAAGAGATGGGTTGCGCCAGCCTTTTTCGCTCTCTTCATGCAAAATCGCCAATGCCTCGGACGAAGTCAAAGATGCCTTGTGAGGGCGTTCATGGGTTAAGGCGGTAAAAATGTCCAAAATTTGAAAAATTTGAGCCAAGAAAGGAATTTGCTCTCCGACTAGCTGGTCCGGATAGCCACTACCATCCCAACGCTCATGATGATGCCGCACAATAGGGGTGATGTCACAGCGATGACGCAATGGCTGACAAAGTTTTTCGCCGAACAATACATGCTGCTGCACTAGCTGTTTTTCTGCTGCGGTTAATTTTCCCTGCTTGAGCAGCACGGCATCAGGGATTCCGATCGTGCCAATATCATGCAAACGAGCCGAATACTTCAGTTTGAGAATGTCTTCGCTACTAAGCCCTAAGAAGTTGCCAAAGGATTGGGATAGCGCTATCAAGCGAATACTCGAATCTCCCTGATCGGGAAAGCGATTTTCGACGGTAGCCGCGATCTCGAACAGCACCTGCTCCGTCTGGCGCAGATCCTCTTGCAGACGTTTCTGTTCAATTAGCGAGCGCACACGGGAAAGTAACGTTAGGCGTTCTAATGGTTTTAACAAAAAATCATCCCCCCCAACGCTCAAACAGCGCTCATGATCCACTCGGTCTTTAGAGACTGTTGTGAACATAACGGGAATATGGCGAGTTGTGGCACTTTTCTTGAATTGCCGACAAAGGGTAAAGCCATCAATATCTGGCATAAAAATATCTAGTAGGATAACTTCCGGCTGAAACTCTTCCGCCATGCCAACGGCAGCTTGACCACTCCCAGCTTCCAATACTTGGTAGCAGCCGCTAGACGTCAGCGCATCGACCGTAGTCAAACGACTATAAGCATTGTCGTCAACAACCAAGATTTTTCTGGGCTCGGTGTCTAGATCCAACACGTCTAAAGACCGGGTTGGAG
>JBCDHF010000511.1:0-3103 GCA_038750375.1 Cyanobacteria bacterium P01_H01_bin.15 | reverse complement strand
ATGGTCAGTGTTGAAGCTAATTTATGAGCAATACACACATTACTCAATCAGATTATTTGTTTAGTTGATTGATGATTAGAGTACTTGAAAAGCTAGCTTGCTAGCCCCACAATTTTTTTTCAGATCAAAGAGCGATAGTGCTATATCTGCAATGAGACAATACCGACCTAAGGAAAGACGTCTATTACTTTCAAATATCTTCTGGAAAATGACAGTCAAAGTACTGTCTACTATCTTTCAGAGGAAGAGAAAAAGTGTCGCGGGTTATGTTTTGCCGTTAGCAACAGCGCTCGTCTTTATTTCAAGTATTGTGGGGGCAACCATTCTCAATCGGGCTTTCTATCGTTCCGACATCACAGGCAATTTCCGAGCAAGTCAATCGGCCATTGAGTTTGCAACGCCAGCCCTGGATCGAGCAAAACTTAAGCTATCAGCTCTATTCGAAGATTCCAGACTACCTCGGGGACTTCCCAGCGAGGAAGTTTTCGATAACCTACTTGAAACAGACTTATACACCCTGTCCGATGAAACTCGCCTTCAGCTTCAATTCGATTTCGGGGATGGAAATGGCGGATTTAGTCGTGATCGCGATAACGATAGTTTCCCGGATGGTGATGGCACTATTCAAATCAATACCAATGATATCAAGGACTCCGAAGCACTGAGGACCGCTTGGCGTTTTCCGGTTGATACTGACAATAATGGTAGGTTCGACACTTTTATTTTATATTCTATTTCTTTACGGTCACCCAATTTAGACAATCTAGGAAATCAAATTCGCTCCCGAACCCCGCTAGATGCCAGAGGGCTTCCTATGGCAGTGGGAACGTTAGACCCTAACTGTGTTGGTGGACAAGGGACGATTGCCAGTGTGGCGGGCGGGGACGGATGGTATTCTGCTGCCGGCGAACTCAAAAAACCATTTTTCGTGAGTATTGCGGGGGCACCCATTGCTGATGCGTCAGGATTAGGTCCAGATTTCGAAGTTAATTCAGGGCGTAATGCCTTTATTGGTCTGGAATATCAGCAAGATCGAGTAAAAATTCCTCTTAACAACAACGCCGTTGTTTATGAGGATGATCTAGAGATGTCGCCAGGACCTCGTCTAGAGATTAATGGGCGAATCATTACCAACGGTAATTTATTAGCTGAGCACTTTAATGGTTTACAGTTCCGTCAAGTCAGTAGTCCTGCATCATGCTTCTACTCCCAAGAGAATGCAAAAGTGATTGTTGGTGGAAATTATGCCGTCGGAAATGCTACTCGTACGGTTGATGCGAATAAATCTATCGAAGTTGATCTGTATGACGGTCGTCGTAATCAGCCAATAGCAACTTCCATTGGAAGAGCTAATAAATCAACTGGAAGAGCCCCATTTCAGGTCGCGTATAATAATTTCGCCTATGAAACTCGCCTCCAACGTTTGGTTGAACTGACACGACTGTCTCCAGGAGGAAATGTCAATGCGTTAACCGTTTCTGGCATATCGCCCAACATCACAGTTACAGATACCGGTACCTTTTTTCCAGCGGAAGTATTAGAGAAACTCCAAGATCAAGTTAATCCGCCCACTTCATTGCAACTCAATCAAGAGTTGGTTGATCAAGCCTTTAGAACCTATTTTCGTCGTCGCACTCGTCGAGTTCCGTTTGCCGAGGTCCCCTTTAATCCTGAGGCATTACCCAGCGTCAATGATCCCAGTTTACTTACGGCCACGTTACAAGGAGCTGGAGATACTTTGCGCCCAACTGACTCATGGATTTTCCCTTACAACCCAACAGATGGCAAAAGTGAAATTGGCTATACAGGATTGCCCCTTACCTTGGTTGGGAATCAGTTATCAATCCCGGCAACTGAATTCACTGAACAAGAGAATCTTGGGAAGGAAATTCGAGCAGGTGATCGCATTTTTCTCGGCAATAATTTACCAGAACTCTGGTTTTCCAACGGTGTTTTTGAGTCAGGAAAATCCCGCCAACAAATCCTTGGAACCGTCTGGGATTCTGGACAATCGCCCGCTGAGCGAAGAAGTCAAATTCAAACGCTAACAGACGTAGGCAATATCGACCGAGATGCTTTCTGGGAGATAAATGCCGCCGAACAAACACCTAATGACGATGCAACGGGTGGGGTTCGACTCATTACAGGCGGAGGCATTTATCTAACTTGGAATAATGACCTGCTCAATAATTCTTCTGTCGTTTGGCCTGATTACATGCCCCAACCTCCACAACAGCCGAATTTAGTCGGGAGTTTGTTGGGAGTTGATCATCCTTATCGAGGCTATGTTTTCGATGATGCCGGTCTACGCTTAGATGGACCCGCACCCGTAGGATTTCCATTGAGTAGTCCACCAAATTCTAGTGCACCGTTTAGTGATCGACCCTATTTAAAAATGAGGGCAACGGCTGTCTATCACTATCGTAATGGTTCAACACCCATTGCCTGCGTTAATAACTTCTATGATCCTACGAATGAAGCTACAGCCCAGGCGAGTAATGTATTAGGTGGAAATGGCACCGTATACGGTCCTCCCACTCTGAGCTTAAGCTCGCTTGCGGTCAGAGATTTTTTGAATAATCAAGCCGCATTAGTCTATCCTACCGGTCGGCGTGCTAACCCGACCTTGGCAAACGCTATGGCAGCTTATGCTAGCGGCTCAGTTCTCTCGCTGTCCCAACAATCATCTATCGATGCCACATTGTGTGGATTACAAATATTAAATACATTGGGCGTGACAAGTATTGGCGGTCCCTTGAACCAAACCCAAACTCCGACAATTGGATTTTCAGTTCCGAATAATGCGATCCGCGAAGATACACTTTTGGATGCTGCCCAGGTCAAAAATCTGGATCAAGACTACGATCCGGCAATAGGAATCACAACCTTGAATGGAAAGTCGAATTTGGCCATAGAAGAGAGGGAACTGGCAGAAATCCGAGTCACTGTTTTGGATTTAGATTTGTTGAGGCTAGCGCGAGTTGGGTCTGATGAATACATGATTCCTAACAGCGGCATCATATATGCCTCGAGGGACGATGCTTTACCTGATACGTCAGACGTGGAGACTATCAATGCCAATAATTCAGTTAAGACGATTTCT
>JBCDHF010000510.1:0-3107 GCA_038750375.1 Cyanobacteria bacterium P01_H01_bin.15 | reverse complement strand
TTTGTCGATACCTTCTACTGGATTTCCCTCTTCAGCGTCCGCGACTCTCGACATGAAATCGTTAAAGCATTTAGCCGATCTTTAGCGTCAACTCAGCTCATCACCACGGATGAAGTCCTCACGGAATTCCTCAACTTTTTTTCCAACAGTGATCCCGACATCAAAGAACGAGCAGCCGGTCGCGTAGCCAAGATTTTTAAGAGTAAGCAAATCAACGTTCTCGCGCAAACTCGGTCGTCATTCAGCAAGGGGTTTGAGCTATACCAAAAACGCTACGACAAAGGATATAGCCTAACCGATTGTATCTCTATACAAACGATGAAAGCTCTAAATCTGCGCGAAGTCTTGACTCACGACAAACACTTTACCCAAGAAGGATTCACGATTCTCTTTCCCAATTAAGACCCGTTAATCGGTGGGTAATAATGGCACAGAATAGCCCAGAATTGTCTGCCCTCCCTAAATATCACCACTTCATTCAAAAAAGAGATCGGGAGCCGGCTCTTCTTCATCATTGGAGGGAACCTGCGGCAGTACATCAATTATTAGTTGCTCTGTTTCTGCTGGAATGGCAGGTGTGAGAGGAACTTCGTTAGACATCGGATCACACCCATAAACAGACAAATCGTATTTTTTGCCAATACTTTTAAATTCGCCAATAAACACATTGACTTGATAGGGTTGGTGACCTAATCGAGGAAACGCATCAATTTCTAAGGGCTCCCCACTGGTCAAAGTCGGGACATCACTATAAGCCTCATCCGCCGTTTCATCTGCATACTTTAGAAAAACACGAACCAAATAGCCCCCAGAATCCTCAGGGTTGAGACGTACCAAATAACGCCCATAATTTTCCGAAGACGCCACCAAAAAATCCGTATTCCAGTTATCCCGATGAAAAAACAACAGGCTCGGCGGAGAAACCGTCTTTGAGGCAACATCCCCCTGACCGCCAACCACCGTCAAGGGCTCACACCCCACCTCATTCAAAACTAAGTCATCAGCCAAAACTTGAGGGGACAAAAAAACAAACGTCATTAACGATAGTGTCCACCAGCAACGCGTCATCATGAGACCTCCGATTCAACAATATCGAATTGTCAAAAAATCCCTTTACTTTAAGACTTATCTAGATTGAAATTATCAACACATCCTGTCTAAATCATGGGTATCCACAATGATTTGGATAAGATCTATTGGACATCCAATCAGATTTATTACACAGTTGACTTCGTCTACGAGACAGGTCTTGAAAGTTCCCTTTTTAACCCAAATTATTTCTTGAGAATGAGTACAAGTCCCAATAATCTCTCGAAAGAATCGGAATTTTCCGGTTTCCTTACATCCGCTGTAAACTGACGAGTAGCCCGCTTAACGTTTGTTTACACATGCGCTTTTTTAATTCTGTTCTCCTTGCGATCGCAATTACTCTGACCAGCTTCGTTACCCCTGCTGCTGCGGCTCTACCGGGAATGAGTTTTTTGTTTGAAGGTCAGCCCCCCGCTGATCTGGGTATTACCGATGGCGCTTTCAAGCCTTGCCCCGCTTCACCCAACTGTGTCTCCTCCCAAGCCACCGACGCTGAACACAAAATCGAGCCGCTTGAATATTCCCGTGATCTCGAAACGACCCGCGAACTCCTCGGCAAAGTTTTAAGCGTGGTTCCCCGCACTAAAGTTACTCAAGAAGATGCTGACTATGTCCGCACCGAATCCGCCAGTCGCCTGCTCGGATTTGTGGATGACGCCGAATTTTATTTCCCCCGCGATCGCAGCGTGATTGAAGTGCGTTCGGCTTCTCGCTTAGGGGAATCCGATTTAGGGGTTAACCGCCGTCGCATTGAGCAAATTCGCTTAGCCCTTCAAGATTTAAGTCAGCGTTTAGAGCAATAGAAAATCCCTAATTTCCGCTCATGACAGACCTCAGCTAAGGCAGTAAGCTATGAGGCAGATTTTCATCCTGAAGGATTGCTGAATTCCTATGACTCTCTTTGATTGCATCGTTGTTGGCGCTGGGCCTGCGGGGGCGACAGCCGCCTATCATCTCGCCAAACTCAATCGGAGCGTACTGCTAATTGAAAAAGCGGCCCTACCTCGTCATAAACCTTGCGGTGGGGGTGTTTCACCCGCTGTAGCTCAATGGTTTGACTTTGATTTTGAGTCAGTCATTGAATCTCGGATTACTCAGGTTCGCTATAGCTGGAAGCAAGACGACGCGATCGTTTCCAGCCTCGGCAAAGTGGAACCCATGTGGATGGTCAAGCGGAACGCCTTTGATCACCTGATCGCGCAACAAGCCGAAGCCCAGGGAGCGCAAATACTTAGCGAGACTGAAGTCACGGGGATTCAAGATCAAGGTGAGCAGTGGCAGGTCCAAACTAGCGGCGACACCTATCAGGGGCGCTATCTCGTCGCAGCTGATGGCGTCAAAGGTCCGCTGGCGGACTGGTTAGGGTTTAAGGGATTCAAGCAATTTCCCTCAGCGAGCCTAGAGATTAAAACTGATGTGACCACCGAGCAGCAGCAAACGGCTTACTTTGATTTCGGAACGGTCAAGAATGGCTACATTTGGAACTTCCCTAAAGTGGATGGCTTTACCATCAGTGCCAGTTTTTTGCGGGGACGCGGTAAACCAGCCGAACTCAAAAAGCAAATTTTCAACTACGCCGAACAGTTTGGGCTTACGCCCAGCCAGGGACAGTTCTACGAATACGAGGTCAATCTCTGGCAAGACAATCAATCTTTAGATCGGGGTCGTGCTCTTCTCGTCGGCGAAGCGGCGGGGGTTCTCGATCCGCTCACGGGCGAAGGCAACCGCCCTGCTATTTTTACCGGTGTCACTGCCGCCTCTGCGATCGCAAAAGCTCTTGATGGAGATGCGCAGGCTTTAAGCGGCTACAGCGAGACTATTGCCAGTGAGTGGGGTACCGAAATGGTCTTAGCGAATCGCTTGGCGGGTTTGTTTTATCAATTTCCCAAGATTGCTTACAAAGTGGGCGTTAAACGGCCGGCGGCAGCACAAATCATGCGCAAAATCTTATGTGTAGAATAGAGATATGGCGACGTTACCGAGCAAGCTATTACGCGCTTGAAAAAAATCCTACAAAC
>JBCDHF010000509.1:0-3123 GCA_038750375.1 Cyanobacteria bacterium P01_H01_bin.15 | reverse complement strand
CGTTACTTTCGACCTCGCCAGCTGTCGGCAGATTTTGCAAGGCTACTTAACCGCCGCTCGGGATTTTTTGACCCCTTGCGATCGCAAATATTTATTGGACTCTGTCTGGCTGATTGCTTTTGAGCTGGGTCTGCGTTTCTACAGTGACTTTTTAGCTGGTAATGTGTACTTTAGGTTCGATTATCCAGAGCACAACTTAAATCGAGCCCGAGTTCAATTCCAGTTAGCCCGTAGTATTGATGCGCAAGCTACCGCTATTCAAACCGCGATCGAGGAATTGACATGATGTTGTTTTCGCTAAACCCGTTTTCTCCGCATACCGCTCCAGACATCACGATTGAAGGAACGTTGAATCATCATCAATCTCAACTGAGCCTGAATTATATTATTACTGGCAATCTTAAGAATCTAGTCTTACCGCCATCAGCATCTACACCTGAGCGCAAAGATGAGTTGTGGCAGACAACCTGTTTCGAGTTTTTTCTTGGCATACCGGATTCTGAGACCTACTGGGAATTTAATCTTTCACCGGCTGGTCATTGGAATGTCTATCACTTCACCGGTTATCGTTCAGGCATGCAGCCAGAAAGACGACTTAACTCACTCCCTTTTACAGTTAAGGCAACCTCTGAACAGCTTACCCTTGACCTTGAACTGGGTTTAGAAGAAATAGCGTTGGGCAATTGCACTCTTGAAATCGCCATCACGACTGTCTTAAGCTCTCTCACTGGAAACCTTTCCTATTGGGCATTAGCTCACCCCTCATCCCAAGCAGACTTTCATGATCGTCGTGGGTTTCTATTGCAAATACCAACCTGATTTTTTATCTCCCACAAAATCTATGTCATCCAAAATTGCTAGTGTCTTTTACAACAAGACATTGCTCTAATATCGAGACGATGGGGGCAAAGATCTTGCACAATTGCAGACTTTCGTTAAGACTCTTAATACTTTATTGAATCAACGCCGCAGGCTTCAACCATCCCCCTAATTTTGTTCACGATTAGATAGGTTAAGCGTGTTTATTTGTGACTCTCATAGAATTTTGGATGCGGCCAAGATCCATATTACGATATGCATTGAATTTAATGTTATGCCTTTATTGCTTGAAGTAACCACCATTACTCTAAAGGGACGGTGGCATATCCGAACGCTTTTAAATTATGCAACTCAGGATAGAAAATTCTCTAAGCAATCTGGGCAAGATCACAGCAAGTAGCGCTCAATTCTCGCTACAGTAATAGCCCCAGAATGCTTGAAAACTGGACTTGACCTTGACAGACCCTTTCTAATGTATTGGAGACCGCTCGAAACTTTAACGCCACAACAATTAAAGCAGCTCCCCACGACGCGAGAACGGTGGCGAGAGCTGGCCACTCGTCGCACCCCAATTGAGCCGGAAGTAGCAGAGCAGGTGGTGTTTAACCTTTATCGAGAACTAGGGCGATCGAAGCCGGAAGTAGTTATTTTATCAACACCTCAAGCACTGGCAAAGATGTATCTTGATTGGATGCTTCATCTGACGGAACCCGGTGCAATTTACACGATTGAAAAATACTGGCTACAATTGCCCGAACTCAATGAGCTAGCAGATAGTTTGGAAACACTGGTCCCTCGAATTTTGGAAATCCTCGTAGAGCCCCATAATAAAGCTCTCGGACCATCACTATTTCCCGTATTAGAACAAAAAATTCAGAAGCCATTACTAGAAAAACACGGAAAACAATGCCATTCAGATGTGAAATTTGAGCTAATTACCAGGTTTCAGGATCTCGGCTTAATCACCCTGAGCGCCCAACAACTCCACGAGTTGGCGGCTCAGACTTTGCTAAAGCTGTGTTATCGCATTCCTGACTCCTTTAAAAGCGCTAAAGCTCAGTCGATGATGTGTACTCTCGCGACCTATATCTCTAAAAATCCGGACAATTATAGAGTGAAAGCCGCATGCAAAGTGATGAGTGAAGGTTGTTTTATCAAAGAAGCCTTTCTACCGGCTGCACTAGCCATGCAGACTGCTCAGTTGGACTTTAGTATTCAAACCCTAAACTTTGCAACTCGCCCCTACTACTGGCGAATCTGGCAAGATTTATTTCACTACAGCCACTGGATGTACTGTTGGGAAAGAGTGTGCCTCATTTGCGATCGCGGAGACCCAATGTCCAGCTCTGAACCGTCCTAAACTGTTCCGTGAGTAGATGCAGCGTTAGCGAAGGCTTTGGCAGAGGAAACCGAGGCTACGGAGACAGGACTTGTGCGAGCGGGATTGACAGGTTTTTTGAATCGGGTTTATCAAAATCTATTCAATGTAGGATAAACCTCCCGTGATCCGGAGTATTTTCGAGAGGATTTGGGTAAAGGTGTTTTTCTCGATTTGATGAGGATTTCTGCCCGTAAATTTTTGATGTGGTCTCCAAAAAGTGAGTAAGGCAGAGATATGTATCAACAAATCGATAAGTCACTAACGAATGTCGAAAGGCCGCAGCATCAAGTATCAGTTTCTGAGTTCTTCCTTGGAAAATATCCCGTGACGCAGGCGCAGTGGCGAGTCGTTGCAGCATTGCTAAAGGTAAAACGAGACCTCAAGCCAAAACCATCAAATTTCAAAGGCGATGATCTTCCAGTGGAGCAAGTCTCTTGGTGGGATGCGGCGGAATTCTGTGACCGGCTATCGAGCAAAACTAGTCGCGATTACCGGCTGCCCAGTGAGGCTGAATGGGAATATGCCTGTCGAGCAGGGACAACGACGCCATTCTATTTTGGAGCAACTATCTCCCCAGAAATCGCAAATTACCGTTGCAACTATTCTTATGCTAAAGGCTCAAAAGGAGAATATCGAGAAAAAACTACTGAGGTTGGCAACTTTCCCCCGAACTCGTTTGGACTTTTCGATATGCACGGGAATGTTTGGGAGTGGTGCCTAGGTCACTGGTATCAAAGTTATAACGGGGCACCAACAAATAGTAGTCATAGGTTGAGTGATGATGAAAATCCTAGACGTGTAATACGCGGCGGTTCCTGGCTCGACATTCCTGACAATTGCCGCAGTGCCTGTCGCATCAACTACTCTCCCGGCGTCGACAACAGCATTGTCGGTTTTCGAGTTGTCTGCGGAGCCCCCAGGAT
>JBCDHF010000508.1:0-3152 GCA_038750375.1 Cyanobacteria bacterium P01_H01_bin.15 | reverse complement strand
CGGGGCCCTATTCCGCTTGAAGTTTTAGCTGAAAGTACTTCTGATTTAGACAAAGTCATCAAGTCCTTTAAGCCCGATGTCATCGTCTTTGGCGCGGGTAAAGTTGGGCTTTTTCTTGCAACCGAGCTATTTGAGAAAGGGTTACGGGTATTGGTTCTCGATAAAGGGAACCCTAGCTACTCTCACCATATTTCCCGTTACGCTCATTTATTGAAGGGGCAAAACATTGCTGACATAGGGCGTTGGCAACAACCCTGGGTTAGTAACGTTAACGCTCCCGGACTCGCTATCGAGGTGGGCGGCAAGGCAAATTTCTGGGCACTATGGTCTCCTCAGCTCGTATCAGCTGATTTCCTCACCTGGCCCAGTGAACTGGTCAAGCGTTATGAACAAAACACCGCGTCTATTTGCCGTCAGTTGAACATTGGGTGCGCACCAGAGCTATTAATGCAAGCACTCCACGAGCATCTGAAGGAAAACTTGAAACGCTCTCAACGCTTCACCGTGTCCGATGCCCCTTATGCATTACTACATCCCAAGGGGTTTACCGGATATTCCCCTGCTTCAGCTTTTCACAGAGCACTGGAAAAAGACTGGTTTGACAGTCAGTCCGCTACAGGCCTTAATCCCTCTACCCACCGGCGATTGCTTTTGGTGTCTGGACAAGATATTAAACAGCTACATACCTATCGGGACAAGGTTATCGGCATCACGGTGGCATCCAACGGTATCCTGAACCAAGTGGATTTGCCTTCGGCCTGTCTTTATGTGATTGCCAACAGTACCGTAGAGGCAACGCGCCTTTCCCTCCAGTCCTTTCCCACCCAGCCTATGGGTACCAACCTTATGGTTCATACCCGCAGCAACCTCCAGTTTCGGTTGCCTGAGGGTATCCACGAATGGGGTACGCGGGAAAAAGCGTCCCAAGGTGCTTCTTTCCACTTAGCTAGTCAGCATCGAGACCATCAATTCCATCTCCAGCTGGGCACGATCAAACCCGGCAATGACCCACTTATCCTTGCAAAGCTCAGCAATCTCGTTCGCTTGAAAATAGCTGATGCTTCGGAGTATCCCGAGTGCATCTACGGCATAGTTCGGGCTGTGGGGGAGATGAAAGGCAGTCGTAATAGTCCCTGTGCTAAATCCTACATCACTCTTAGTGACCAGCTCGATATCTTCGGCTTCCCAAAAGCTTATGTGCATATTGAGACGACTTTGGAGGAAGAGGCTGTTTGGTCTCATGCCAATCAAGCAATGACAAACGTTGCTCAACTGGTTGCCGGCTCCAATCGGCTTGAGTTTGAGTTCAACGGTCAGTGGTCTGAGACCTTGCCCCTAGATTGGGAGACGCAAGTGCGCCACGGATTAGGTACTACTCACCATGAGGCTGGAACCCTCTATAGCGGCACCGACCCCTTTACCAGTGTCGTTAACTGCGTTGGCCAATTCCATCATGTCAAAAACTGTTATGTGGTTGGGGGCGCTGTTCTCCCCACCGCAGGCAGTGCAAACCCCTGTGTGCCTATTCTCACTCTGACTCGCGTTACGGCCCAGGCGATCGCTGAGCGATTACAACATCGGTCTGCTCAGGTGGCTTAGGTGATGAGCTGCATGACATTTCCATTGTTTGTCATGTAGCTTCTCTTTGATTTTTTTTGTTTATATCTACATCGAAGATTTTTAACTATAGCTTATGCAAACCATGACTCTCGTCCAGCCTATCTTGGCGGACAGCCGAGTATCAATCCTGCCGACTTACCTTCTTGGCCTATTCACGGTATTGAAGAAGTTGATGCTGTTACCCGTGTCATCAAAAGCGGCATATGGAATCAATACAATCCCATCGTTGAGGAATTTGATCAAGAATTTATCAAGAGCGATTCTTCACCATTAGCCTTAAACTAGCGAAGCTGTGATATCGAGCAGGTCCAATAGCAGTTTTTTCAGGAATCGTTATGCGCCCTTTTGGATCTTTATCAAACACCGCACAAAGGTCCCAATCATGAACCCTGAATTGACTTCCCTACTTCAGTTTGATCTCATTATTGTTTCGGCTTCAATTCTTGTCTGTCCATTATTTTTACTTGCTAAAACTGCTGGACGTCAGCCCGCAGTTAAGTAGTTTTTTTTTTCATTTACTAACCTTCACCTCAAGAAAACAGGAAAAAGTTATGAATCTACGTTTTCGTGGCCAAACTTATCAATCCCACCAACCAGCTGTAACCCCCAAAGAGATCGGCACGTACGAGGCTAACTTTTTAGGTCAATCGGCTTGGCGACGCATCTGCCGAGCGCCGGGAGCAAAAATGGCTTGCAAGCGCACTTATCGCGGCGTTGAGTATTGAGACCAAAACTATAACTAATGTCAGTTTGAATGTGCACACTAGTCATTTTCAAACGTTCCGAGTTTGCCCCTTCCTTTTTCTATAGTTGAGTGAATTGAGAAGGGAAGAAAATCATCAATCATCTCAAGCAACAACCTTCCCTAAAGGAGAAGCTAGTCATGAATAGATATAAGAAACGGCTTATTCAAGAGTCAGCTGCCACCCACCGTGAAAATCTGAGATCTAATTTGAAACGCCGCCTCGAAGCTGCCCGTTCCCAAGGAGATCAACATCTGATTAATCAACTGCAGGCCGAGGCGTCTTACTTACGCCTGGTCTAGCAATGCTGGCAACTGATTACGGGTTGTTATGAGTAGTGGAATTTGTCTGAAAGCAATATTCGACGGGGATTTTCCAGGTTCAAGCTGACAAAAGCAGCAGTCATTTGGTTTTGCTGTTTTTTAGAGTGACTAGGGCTAAATCCCTGGCTTGGCGATGGATTCCGACCCATCTGACCCAACGCTAGTTTGATGAATTTGCCTCGGCGCTTAGTCGCCTAACGCCACACGGCGAATAAGCCATCTGCCAGTGTCCCTCCGGTCCATTGCAAGGGTTGGTCGGATGCACAGCTTCGAGAGTATGTGAGCACCGCACTGGTGACCCTCGGCGCTCAGTTCAGTTTCACTGCCTTTGCGACCCGAAAAGTGCTCCCAGCTCAGGATTGTCCGATTGCTGGATGTCCTCTGGCGAGGGGCTTCAAGGGTTGAATTGTCTAAAAAAGGTCAATCTCTGAAATTATTTCTATGCCTACTTTTTAGGCGATTAAAT
>JBCDHF010000507.1:0-3155 GCA_038750375.1 Cyanobacteria bacterium P01_H01_bin.15 | reverse complement strand
GGCTTTGGCCCAGGGCGCTTATGCACCATAGAAGCCGTGCCCGAGATATTTTGTACCCAAATACACAAATTATTGCCGAGATGTTGAGCAGCGCCTGTCTACACGCTTGCTGCTGTTCGATCACAAAACGCAAATCCACCAATAACTGCAGAAAAATGGCAAATTCAGCATTAAAAAAGCCTTCAAGCCCAGTTAAATACTTATTACTCTACTTTTTCCTGAATTTTAAAGACTCAGTGGATTTGGTAACAAGCAACACAGGTATAAAGCAGCCCAAACCTTAAGGTTCAAAAACAATTCCGAATTTCTGTAAGTGATATTTGCGATCGTGTAATGTTCCCGCTCAGAGGACATTTTTAAAGTGCCGGAACGTTCCGTAAGTTAGATCGCTTCATTGTTGTTTAACGCCGTGCAGAGTCTTGCTGATCCAAGAAGTTCCATCGAACCTCATCATCTAAATCCCCATGTCAACCCATTATCCTGTCGTTATTGTCGGCGGCGGACAAGCTGGACTCTCACTCAGCTACTATCTCGCCCAACAAGGGCTTGACCACCTCGTGTTGGAAAAAAATCAGATTGGCCATGCTTGGCGGTCTGAGCGCTGGGATTCATTTTGTTTAGTCACTCCCAACTGGCAATGCACCCTGCCGGACTTTGACTATTCCGGGCCCGAACCGGAAGGATTCATGGTGCGAGATGAGATTGTTGACTATCTCGAATCCTTTGTTAAATCCTTTAATCCACCCATTCAAGAAGGGGTCGAAGTGGTTCGGTTGAAGCAACAGGCGGGAGGGTTTCAGCTCACGACCTCCCAAGGGGAGCTAACTACCGACCAAGTTGTCGTTGCGACCGGTGCTTACCATCGCCCCAAAATTCCTGCGATCGCAAATCAGTTTCCACGTCACATTATTCAACTGCATTCCCGGGATTACAAGAGCCCAGAAGGATTGCCCGATCAGCCTATATTAGTGGTTGGGACCGGACAATCCGGCTGCCAAATTGCCGAAGACTTACATTTGGCAGGTAAGCAAGTTCACTTGTGTGTAGGCTCTGCCCCCCGTTCACCCCGTCGGTACCGAGGAAAAGATGTTGTAGATTGGCTCCATCGTTTGGGGTACTACGACCTCACTGTTGACGAACATCCGGATAAAGAAAACGTCCGCCACAAAACGAACCATTATTTAACTGGCCGTGATGGCGGACGCGAAATCGATCTCAGACAATTTGCCCTAGAAGGCATGAAACTATACGGTCGCCTGACCGATATCGGAGGTACGAAGATCTCGTTTCAAGCAGATCTGAAGCAGAATCTGGCCCGAGCTGATGACGTCGCGGCCAGCATCAAACGAACTATAGATAAATTTATTGCCGATAACGGCATTGATGCGCCAGAGGAAACCCCCTATGTGCCCGTATGGGAGCCAGAAGGAGCCTCATTACTTTTGGACTGGCATGCTGCCAATATTGGCAGCGTTATCTGGTGTCTGGGCTTTGATTCAGATTTTCGTTGGGTCGAAATTCCCGTCTTTAATGGCAAAGGCTACCCGGCCCATCACCGAGGCATCACAACCATTCCTGGGCTCTATTTTCTCGGGCTGCCTTGGCTGCATACCTGGGGCTCTGGGCGCTTTTCTGGCATTTCCCGAGATGCAGGTTACATTGCCAAACAAATCCTAACTCGGCAACAATTCATGGGACTCAGCAACATCAACAGTATTAACGAAGTGGCTCTTGGTTCCTAACACTGGCAACCAATAAAGCATCATGATTGCCATCTATTTGATTAAATGATCATCATTACCCCGAGCACATTATGAATGCGAACAGGTAGCTCAAAATCATGACGGCTCTCTTGAGAGTTTCCGGTCACAAATAGCGTCAGTGAAAAAGGGCAAAGCTCCTTAACCCGAGGCTCGATCGGACTACGCCATACTGTTTTCCATGGCCCAGCGAGCAAGCTCTGTCCGATTGCTCAGGCTCGTTTTATTGAGCATATTTGAGACGTGACTTTCAATCGTACGCTGGGAGACATTCAATTCAGCCGCAATCTCGCGGTTGGCTAAGCCCCGTGCAACCAAGCCGACAACTTTGAGTTCGGTGGGCGTCAATTCGACATCTTTAGGCACCTGAATTCGAGGGCCATCATCAAAAAGATTGGTCGACTTACTCCGTAGCCGTTCCGAAAGACGAAGCGAGGATTCCACTTGGGCTGCCAGCTCTTCTGGCTCAAAGGGTTTGACCATGTAAACATCTGCACCGGTATTGAGCCCTTTGACTCGATCTTGACTTTGACCCTTTGCAGACAAGAACATCACCGGAATCCAACTCAATTTCTCGTTGTCCCGAATTCGTTTAACGACCGTATAGCCGTCCATTTCCGGCATCATGACGTCACAGATAATTAAATCCGGAACCGTTTTCTCCAGCAACTCTAAAGCTTCTCGCCCATTCTCTGCCGTCGTAACCTCAAACCCCCGAAATTCCAAATAATCTTTGACGAGCAAGATCAAATTGGGATCGTCATCGATGAGCAGCAGGTGTTTTGTATCTTTGGCGCTATTTTCCTTCATAGAGATATCCTGTCCACTGGCATAAGTCTGAGAATCAAGGGTGATGACTCCAAGCGTCCTAGATCTTAGTGTATTTGTCTAATCATTCCCCAAACCTCAGAGTATTTAAAGATGTTTACACTAAAAAAAATCAAGCTGTCTAGAATCCTGGGCGTGCAAGTCTCTGAAAACACTTAGTAACTCAATAGATATCGCTCCAAAACCACGAGGCATTGTGGGCGCACTCCGAAAAAATCCGGCGGTAAAATGCCGTAAATTGTCCAAGAATTCGCATTCGCACAGCGATAAAGCTCATATGCAATCGCTCAGTTCCAATTGAGTTTCGGTAAAACTAGCGGGGGTCATTTCTGAGATATCCTAGGGCAGAGACGCCCATGCCCCAACAGTTGTGAATATTCTGACGAATTTAATTAAGAAAAAACCGACCCAAAACCCCTCAACTGGAGCCGGGGGGCCGTCGATGGGCGGTAGCATGCCCGCATGAGACGGGTCCGCCGCAGCGAACACGCGGCTCGACTGGAGATGACGCCCCTGATCGACGTCATTTTCCTGCTGCTGACGTTCTTCATCTACGCCCTGCTGCTG
>JBCDHF010000506.1:0-3165 GCA_038750375.1 Cyanobacteria bacterium P01_H01_bin.15 | reverse complement strand
TTGTTATGGAAGCTGGTAATTGAGAGCAGAAATCTCCCCATCCTTTTAGTTCTGGCTCCCCGACCCCACTGCCCCCCTGTGTTAAAAACCGGTATGCAAAATTACGCTGCCCTTTACTAGTGCCGCTCGGCATAAGTTTACGTAACATTAGCCCACTCTACGAGAAGCCGCTGCGCGTCTACACCCTAAATCCCTCTCCCAAAATTGGGAGAGGGATCTCAAACCACCACTTGCTCCCCTTATCCCAGTTTTGGGAGAAGGGGCTGGGGGATGAGGGAGATCGGTATCGAGACTTAAGCCGCCCGTTGCTAGTACTTACGCCTGGCTTGCCGAGTTATAGTCTGCGCAAACGGCGGCTTGCCATCGCAGCATGCGGAGTTCAGAATGCGGAGTGCGACATCAAAACGCTGACTGTGGGGTTATTCCAGAAATCACCGCTGCCCTGACCTGATGGCGGATTGCCATATACAGACAGCGAGCTTGCCAAAGCGGTGTCGTAAGAGTTGTGAAGACGCCCAGGCCAGAAGCTCGTTGAGCATGAGTTGGCGGTCGCTCCAGCCAATCTGGCTTGAACCTGACATGGCATTCACATTTCCTTCAGGTTAGGCTGACTTTTTTTCAAGCCTATGTGAAATGCCTCAGAAAAAATACGGGTTCAGGCAGCTTAAAACTATAGTTTTAAGTAATACCGGTGTAAAGCTACCGCGTAATTACTTAAAAATTACGCCTGCAATCGTTCCAAAGACATAGCGACCTAGTGATAAAACCGTGGACAAAAGCTTTGGCAAATTTTGAGTTTGCTGTTGTGCGTCCTCTTCAGAACAGGCTATGCGTTCTTTAATTGAGCCTCCATCAATGACTTTGTGCCTTCAAACTAGCCATTACCGGTTCATCTATGCGTTCACATCGGGCCATCAACTCGTTGGAACTGTAATCGGCGACAGCTACGATAACCAGCCCACGAATATCTTTAACCTGCGATCGCTGAGAGCACTAGGGCTGACCCCACAAAGTCACTTGATGATGAGCTTTGACGAAGTGTTTGGACAGTTCACTTTGACGACGGCGGAAACCATCTTGTCAGGGTCCCATTCGCAGAAGGGCTCTTTTTTCAGTATTAACTACCGCAATGGTGATGCTTGTATCTACGATGCCGGAAACGATCAGTGGATCACCAGCGGTTGGGAACCTGCCTACTGGCGAATTCAAGAATTGCCAATGCTGCCATCGATGTTGCCATCGTCAGCCTTACCCCCAAAGACGCACGCCCAAGCTTGGAGCAGCAGAGCGATCGCTTGAGGTCAAGTTTTTACGGGGACAGGATTTTTGGGCGCTCTTCAGACTTGTCGGATTTACGCAAAAGCCCTCTCAATTTCACAATCTGGGGAATGTTGAATCCGAATGAAGCGAAACATTACCGCGTCTGCATTCACCCCAGAGGCTAGGGGCTGTCGTTCCTTTGATGAAAGGATTTGACCACTAGATCAGGACTGGCTCTAGAGAATGATTTCCTTTCATGGACTTCGTTACAGAAGCTGAAACGGGGCAACTGATTGCTGGCAATCGCCGTCATACTACCAGCATGCTAATGAGCTGATTGGAGGTCTGGCTTGTGTTGCGAGATGCCCGTGACTATCAGATTTGGTTTTTGTCGCTGTTTTTATGTTTAGGTTTAGCGACCCGCGACTGGACGCTGAAACCCGCAGTGATTGGGGTGGCGATCGCCACCAGTGTGCTCACACAAGCAATGTTTGTTCTCTGGCATAGCTATCGCACCATTGGTCAGGCTCCGACGGAGGAACTCCTGCTGCCGGCTGCTGTTTCCCCAGTCTCCAGGGTTTCTCGTTGGCAGCAAGCCGCCGCTAACTGGTCATTTAACTGGCGCAGTCCACTGATTTCGGCGTTGGGGCTGAGTTTGCTACTGCGGGTCGATTATTTGCCCACCATGGCATTCGCCGCATTTGTGGCGATCGCGAGCAAATTTCTCTGCAAAGTGGACGGCAAGCATTTCTTTAACCCCGCCAACATTGGCATTATTGCTGCCCTGAGTTTTACCCACGATGCTTGGGTGTCGCCAGGGCAATGGGGCGAAGAGATTTGGTATGCGCTGATTTTTATCGGCGCTGGGGGCATGGTGCTCAAGCGGGTGGGACGTTGGGACACCACGGCGGCATTTTTGGGCAGCTACGCCCTGCTGGAAGCAGGGCGAAATCTCTATCTGGGTTGGACTTGGGATGTATGGTTGCACCGTTTATCCAGCGGCTCGCTGCTGCTGTTTGCTCTGTTTATGGTGACGGATCCGCGTTCAATTCCGAATGCGCGACCGGCGCGACTCGTTTGGGCGCTTAGCATTGCCGGGTTGACGTTTGTCTTGCGGAATTATTTTTACCTCTCAACCGCCGTGTTTTGGGCACTGTTTCTGCTATCGCCGCTCACGATCGCCCTCGACCGGCTCTGGCAATCTGATCGCTTTGCTTGGAAACGCCGATCCGTAAGCACTCCGGTTGTCGGTTAACCCCTTGAATCGGTGATATCAGAGGCGCGGTGGGGTTTCATCGCTGTTGGCTCGAAGTGCCAAACTCTCCCACTGCTACTCAATTTTGACTGCGTTATTAGTCTGTTGATTTCTATTTCTATCGATGAAAAATTTACGCTTTATCGTGATTGGGACAATCGCTGTTGTTGCCTGTTTATGGTTCGCTCGTCCAGTATTGGCCTTTTGTGGCTTTTATGTGGCGAAGGCTGACACAAGTTTGTACAACGAGGCGTCACAGGTCATTATTGCGCGGGATGGCGATCGCACCGTCCTCACGATGGCCAATGATTACCAGGGCGAGGTGGCGGATTTTGCCATGGTGGTGCCGGTGCCCACCATACTGCAAGAAGGCCAGGTGAATGTGGGCGATCCAGCGATCGTGCAGCGCCTCGATGATTTCAGCGCTCCCCGCCTGGTGGAATATTTTGACCCTGATCCTTGTGCCCCGATCCGTGTTTTTAGTGAAGCGGAGGTGGGGGCGATTCCCGCTGCGCCGTCGGCGATGACACGGGGTGGTGCCACGGATGATGCCTTGGGGGTGACGGTAGAAGCGCAGTTTGCTGTCGGCGAATACGAAATCGTCATTCTCAGTGCCGAAGAATCAGATGGGCTAGAAACCTGGCTGATTC
>JBCDHF010000505.1:0-3192 GCA_038750375.1 Cyanobacteria bacterium P01_H01_bin.15 | reverse complement strand
CTTTAATGAATCCCAGAGATTCTAATCCAGATCCAGGCAGCTTATCTGCAAATAGCTCAGGTAAGGCTCGAAAAATCCAATAGGGGATCCCATCCGTGCTCTCACCTCCGATGGAGCCATATCGGAAATGCTCGTCTTCGTCAGCAAAATATGGAGATTCCTCACTAGTAATTAGTGGCCAAGTTAACCAGGCACTTAAAGACACAACAGTTATTGAGAATAAAGCAATTAATATGAATGATTTTTTAGGTTCCCCCCAAAAATTATTGAGCTTCTTCCATAATCCAGTGACCGCCTCCCAAAATCCAGTGACCGCCCCCCAAATTTTTTTTACAACCTTATACATATACGCTTCCAAAACAGTACATAAGTCAAGTGTTAAATATCACTTTGAATCTAGAATCGTAAGCTGGCAATTAGACTTGTAGCTTCAATAATCTATACAACCTAAGTTTTGGCGTCAACCCGAATATTACACATCGTATATTTTTGTACGTTTTGATGTTTTTCGACATAATTCAGTGGCGTAATAACATGGAGAGCAAAAAAATGTTTATTTTAAGCGGATTTTTGCAAAGTCAAAAGTCTATTGGACTTCAGGGACTTCCAGTGTGTAGCAAGCTGGAGCGGACTTTAGATTTGCACGTAGAAATTTCTTGTTAACATCGGCTTACATTTTTCGAAATTTGTGCTCGTAAACCCTTAAACTCAAATTCGCGTTTAGATTCACTGTTTCAGCATGGACTCCAATTACGTTTGGCTTTATGACACGACTCTCCGGGATGGTGCTCAGCGAGAGGGCATTGCGTTATCTCTGGAAGACAAGCTGAAAATTATTGGCCGTTTGGATGGTTTGGGTGTGCCTTTTATTGAAGCAGGTTGGCCTGGCGCCAATCCCAAGGACGTGCAGCTCTTTTGGCATCTAAAAGAAGTGCCGCCGAAAAACGCCCAGATTGTCGCCTTTTGTTCGACCCGCCGACCCGGACGAGTTGCCGCCGAAGATAAATTATTGCAGGCGATTTTGGCTGCCGGCACCCATTGGGTCACGCTGTTTGGTAAATCGTGGGATCTGCATGTCACCGAGGGGATAAAAACCACCCTGGATGAAAACCTAGCCATGATCCATGATTCGATCACCTATTTGCGATCGCAAGGACGGGAGGTGATCTATGATGCGGAGCACTGGTTTGATGGCTACAAGCAAAATCAAGGCTATGCCTTAAAAACCTTGGAGGTCGCCTTGGATGCCGGCGCAGAATGGCTCGTTTTTTGCGATACCAATGGCGGGACGTTACCCCACGAGATTACAAAAATTGTTGAAGATGTGGTCAAGGCTTTTGGCACGGGACCTCGCTTGGGCATTCATACTCATAACGATTCCGGTACGGCTGTCGCCAACGCGATCGCTGCTGTGCAGAGTGGGGTGCGCATGGTCCAGGGAACGATCAATGGCTACGGGGAACGCTGTGGTAATGCCAACTTGTGTACATTAATTCCCAATCTACAGCTCAAGCTGGACTATCCTTGCGTTGCGCCGGAGCAGTTGGCCGCGTTAGCTGGCATTAGTCGAGAAGTCAGTGAGATTGTAAATTTAGCGCCGGATGACCATGCGCCCTACGTGGGTCGATCCGCGTTTGCCCATAAAGGCGGCATTCATGTATCCGCCGTCGCGAAGAACCCCCTCACCTATGAACATATTCGCCCGGAGCAGATTGGCAATCTCCGCCGGATTGTGATTTCGGATCAGTCGGGATTGAGTAATGTGTTGTCCAAGGCAAAGTCCTTCGGGTTAGCCCTCGATAAGACCGACTTGGCTTGTCGAGAAATTCTGGAAACCCTCAAGCAGCTTGAAAACGACGGCTATCAATTTGAGGCGGCAGAAGCCAGTTTTGAACTGTTGATGCGCTCTGCGTTAGGGCTACGCCCACAGCGATTTAAACTGCAGGAATTCCAGATCCATAGCGTCATTAGTCAAGGCGCAGCTCCGAAGTTATATTGCAATGCGATCGCAACCATAAAAATTGCGGTGAATGGACAGGAGCGTTTGGAGGTAGCCGAAGGAACCGGTCCTGTGGCGGCGTTGGATCGTGCTTTAAGAAAAGCCCTGGTGGAGTTCTATCCGGAGATCAGTCGCTTCCAGCTAGCTGATTACAAGGTGCGAATTCTGGATAGTGAATCTGGAACGGATGCCAAAATCCGAGTGTTGATTGAATCGACTAATGGTGATGAGCGATGGACTACGTTAGGCGTTTCTAGCAATATTTTAAAGGCGTCTTATTTAGCGGTGGTTGAAGGGATTGAATATGGATTGTTGCTCGCTCGTAAAACCTCTCAGCCAGTCGCCGCACTTTAAACATAGTCAGATTCAGAAGTCCGTTTAACATCGAAGAATTCACAAAAAGACTTATCTTCAGCGCTTTAAGTAAAGCGATAGAATAGCAGTGCCGACTAACATAACAAGTCAATACAGGAAAGTAAGAGGTTCTGCGTCGTGGTTGTTCTAGCCCCTCATAAACGATTCACCGTTGAGAACTACTATCGCATGGCCGAAACTGGCATCCTCACTGAAGACGATCGCGTCGAGCTAATTGAAGGAGAAATTATTCAAGTGCCGCCAATGGGGTCTCGGCACGGATGGGTGCATTGCTCGTCTGAATCGCATGCTAATAACTACGCTACCATCAGAACCCATTGTTTCTGTACAGACGCCGATACGACTTAATAATTACTCCGAACCGCAACCTGATTTTCTGATCCTCAAGCCGCGTTTTGATTTTTATGCCACGAAGCATCCCACACCTACCGATGTGTTTGCCCTGATTGAGGTATCTGACTCGACGATTCAGGCAGATCGCACCGTCAAAGCGCCTCTATACAGCCGTGAAGGGATTCAGGAATTATGGATTCTCAACCGCAAGAACCCCTCCTTGGAGGTGTATCGCTCACCCGCTTCAGACGGCTATCAAAATATACAGGTATTAAACCGCACTCAACAGGTTTCATTTCAAGCTTTTCCCGATCTCTACTTTGCGGTCGAGCAGTTGTTGGGTCAGATGCCATCGTCGGTCACATAGAGATCACGACCTGACGTCAACTCAAAAGATAACAAAAGATATTAGCTTTGATAACTCAAAATAACACAACGCCCAATAGTGTCTTTTCTCTAGCTTTCAACTGAAACTCAGCAGGTAT
>JBCDHF010000504.1:0-3196 GCA_038750375.1 Cyanobacteria bacterium P01_H01_bin.15 | reverse complement strand
CTTGCTCCCAAAGCTCTCCATTCCGATCTGTAGTGCTATTCCGGAGAAATGGTATTAGGGGACTAAATCGGGTTTAAACAGTTCCACTGTCACATACCCTAAACCCTGATTCTCTCCTTGCAATTACTCGCTCGCTTCCACTTGATTCCGCGTGAATAGTTGCGTTCTTTGGCAGCTACTCTAATTCGTTCAATGACTCAAATCAGCGGCAGCAGATAACCTCAAAATTAGCACTAGAATCTCTCAAATACCCGACATATTTGAATCGTTAGGTGGTGCCGTATTCTATCAACTCAATTCTATCAACTTAATCTTTGCTGAAATTAAAATTATGCAGTTCAACAAACTTACCATCAACAGACAAAATGCCCATTAACAGAAGGATATCTTCTCCCGTGGAGCCAATATAATCAACGAAACGATAAAACATTTCTATTATACTCGCTGCATTTTTATTGCTCACCACAAAAATGATTATCAATCTATCTAAAGGGTCTCGAATTAAATCTTCTTTAGCTCGACGAAGAATACGTTTCATACTACGGTAAAAAGACTTAGGTCCCCCTTGATATGTGAATACGTCGATTCCAAGTCTCTGAAACTCCGTGTTTTGAACGATAAAGTCTGGGAATCCGCCATTATTGAAAATAATCGTGCTTTCAGGGTACATTGCCAAAATCCATTCTTCGACAGCGGATTGAGCTTGAATTGCGAAATCGATATTCGTATTTGAATTTTCACTTTCATGGATGCTACTTAAAAACTCTTCTCTGCGCACCTCATTTACAACTTCCGGGCTTGCTCCAAATAGCCCAAGAAATTTAGAGAAGTTGATTATATGAATTGTTCTTCCACCAGAATTATGCCTGTATTCTTCTACAAGCTCAAAACGAGGATATAAAGCTTGTTTTTCACTTTTGTGCCACCAGTCATTCTTGTTGTCGTTTGTCACGAAAATAGTGTCTTTGTTTCGTGATTTTCCCAGCTCTAAAATTGTATTCCAAATAAGTAAATCACCTATTCCTCTATCTTCTTTTGTGGAATCCTGGAATCCTGGAGGGATACTATGTAATTGTCGGTACTCTAATTCCGATTGAATCTTTTCTTCGTCATACTCAACATCAAAAACAATGTTTTGACTAAACAATTCCCTATATAAAGAACTGACAGGATCATCCCAGTACCAACCACTTATTTTGTCTAATAAAGATGAAACTTGCTTTCTGTAATCGGACAGCTTACTATCAATCTCTTTCTCCATATCTATGAGTTTTTGATACTCTTCGGAAGATTCAAGAAGGGGATACACCTGTCTACTGATTGATAAATCTCGTTTCCTTGATATCCGCTGATAAATAGTTTTGAGTTTCTCAGACCTATTTTTTGCGAACTCTCTTGCTACTCGTCCTGGAACAACAAGCTGTTCAGTTTTGATCAGGCTTTTATAAGTCGATTTAATCTGTTCAAGACTCTCTTTTCCTGTATCAAATGGAATCAAAAGTACGTTCGTATCGAGTACTATAAGGCAGGAATCTTTTATGTCTTCCAGTGGTTGGGGCTTAAAAGAAAATACTGCATCTGCTTCTGGATAAAGACTGTTGAGGATGAAAATATTTGTTTCCTTGTCGTCAGCTTTTTTCTGTGACATGCAAGTCCTTTCCAGTAACTATATGGATTTCAACCCACATAAATACTTATCATGAGTAGATAACACTTCTACTCAACACGATGGAGTTCAAAAAAATAAAACATCCATATCATAAGTTTCGATTGCTTTTGATCCCATCTCTAGATGAATGATTAACCATTCTCGACAGGAAGAGGTGCAACGAAGCCCTACCTGTAGTGGTATTGCATTAGAACACACAAACTACAAAGGCTGAAACAATTCCAGGAGGCGGGCTTGAACCGCCGACACGAGGCTTTTTAGTTCCTCGCTTATTGTAGAAAAACGTGCCGAATCTAATTGTAAAAAAGGAAAACTGCAAGACTGATTTACATAACGGCTAAGCATGCCGGGCACAGCTCGATATCCACAATAGAGCAAGCCCTGCTAAGGGCTGTCATCATTTAACGCTCGAATCCTTATGCTGAAGGCACTTCACCTCCTAGCGAGTTTTGCAGAGCGGGCGCGGTAATGCCGATGCAGCAAACATTCTGGATTCAATTGATGACGCGCCCTAAGTCAAGCTTCTCTAGCCGATTTAGGTAAATACTGACCGTTAATCCATTCCATTGCCCGCGCACCCAACTGATCAACTCATGGAGCATAACTATATTCAGCGTACGGGCAAATTTTCCTTCCAGGCGGAAGTGGCGAGCGAATGGGCTGTTGCTAACCAGGCCCTGGCCGTGTAAGTCGGTTGATCGGTAGAACGGTTGGTCACGATGATCAATGCCCCGTTGACGATTCCGGGGGGTGGGCCGTTGGCGATCTCCGACGGCTTGCCCCTACAAGATGTCAATTTTGCCTTGATTCTGGAAGCGGGCGACTGGCTGCTAGCGAGTGATGTCATCGCTATCCCATTTAACGAAACCCTGACGCCGACGGCAAGCTATACGCAAATGGGCGATCGCCCTCAGCCGCTCAATGATGGCAGACTCTGGGGCGCGTCATCATTTAAATCCGCAAGCCTCGTGGTGCCGGCATTATCGCGCTCGCTCGTAGACCTGGCCAGGGACTGAACCGCCTTCAGCATCAGGACTTAGCCCTAAATGATGGCAAACCCGAGCAATTTCAAAGATTTTATCGGTCGAGCGCCCAATCGAGTCCGTGCAGCGCAACACAATAGTGAAATATTTATCCAGCACGTCTGGTAATGGCTGGATCATCCACAGTTTGTCGTCGATGATGCGAAACAGTCCGCCAGCATCATCGACAAGAGAGTAGGAATAAGACTGGTGATGGGTTTCCGTCAGTAGGGTCGCCACTAGCATGGGTGACTTGTTGGCGGCAGTGAGAAACGGGGTCTTTAAACCACGAGGCCGAGAGACCGGTTGCGTCGCTAATACCGGTGGAGACTTTGAGCCCGCTATCGGTAATGCCGGCTGACTGTCGATTGACCGCTCCTGGCGCTTTGACTTCTGAGGAGTTCTGAGAATGATCGCCCAGCCCGCTACAAATACCATGGCTCCCCCGATCGCCAGTAGGGGTCTAAGAAAAGGACTCAGCGTGAACCATTCCACCTGCGGTGAG
>JBCDHF010000503.1:0-3198 GCA_038750375.1 Cyanobacteria bacterium P01_H01_bin.15 | reverse complement strand
CAGCGATTCCAACGCCAAAAATATCTAGACAGGGCAATCGGGTATGGAAAACTGTTAAAATTACATAGCTCCGAGTTTGAGTAGCGGGTTTCAGCGTCCAGGGCAGCATCGGACGAGTAATCGGCGATAAAATTTCGCACCATTCATTCTGCGATTGGCGGCACCACCGACTATGGGTGAGCCTCGAAACTTCGCTAACATAGTGATCTGGGCCACGAGGATTGGTGACCGCTAAAGCGACTAAACATCCCATCAAAATTAAATTTCGGAAACTCATGACAGTACCTCTAACGATTGATAAAACAGCATGATCTAAAAAACTCGTAAGCCGAAAAAACGTCCTTAAATCGAGCAGCATGAACCATGCTGCTGATCGCAGATTCTCTGAGGAGTTGAGGCTGAGTCCTGTAGCTATCTTGATGGCAGGACAAAAGCTCAGCTATGCTAAGCTGTTACCTTCAACACTCGCTTCGCTAAGGGTGGAAATCAGTGGGCACGTCGATCAGTCGCAATCGCGATGTGCCAAAAACACTTGTTCGCTGAATCCGGTTTTATTCATGTTTTCCTCCTGGTATTCAATTCGTGGCGTGAATGCCGGAGAAATGGTTCTGTGATCGACGGTTATGAATGACGGGAAATGTGAGGGTAACGTAAACAATCCTAGTTTGTAAGTGATATGCCCCTCATCTCCGAGTAGACTCGTATAACCGTTGGAACCCTTTTTCCGGCGGCGAAATCGAAAGTCAGGAAAATTTGCGATGGGCTATTGCTGGTTTTCCTGACTTCCAACACTTGATTAAATTATATTTGTGTCGCTAATCATTAGATGGCAGGCTGGTTATGGCTCGACAGCTAAGTCAATGGTCTAAAACTGACCAGGTATTTTGTATCAAATGATTCAAAATTCACTGTTTATCTGCTGGTTTACAGCTTTTTAGTAATCTAAATCACAGGCCTAGTTCAGAAAAGTGGAAGACTGAGATTAGGATTTTTTGGTGAAACCAGGATAAGTCTGACCAAAAGTTCCTGATAACATTACTTTTCACGCCGTATGAAATTAGGTAAGAGTGCTGATGAGCAGCGCTTAGTGCATCTTTTTCACTATCTCTGCGCTTGTCTGGCCTGGCAACAAAAACCGGGGGGAGAAGCCAACGCTAACGCGATCTCTACTCGGTTAGGCGACCCCAACTTACGCCGAATTTTAGGCTTACTGTTGACAGACGATCTGACGTTGGCAATGCGGCAAGAACAATTGGGTAAACTCGGCAAGGCGACAACTGGTAGCGTCATTCAAATGCTGCATGCGTTGAATGAGAATCTGCAAGACGATTACCAGCAACACAAAATACCTTATATCCGAGTGCTCGCCCCAGAAGATGTATTGACTGTTCTCTACAAACTGATTGACTTAACCCCTGACGAGCGGCAGGCGTTAGGCTTGCCTGCGACTGACGGTCTGACGTTGCTCAGACGTGCTCTCCTGATTCTGCAAACGACAGGGGATTTAGAAAATCATGAAATGCTCTTTCAGGTTTATAAAGTGGCGATCGGTCTGAGTTTTCAAGACACCAATGCCCCTTTAGAGACCCTAGAAGCCGTTGATCGCCTAGTTACTGAAGTGGTGGCCCAAGCCCTCGACTATCTGCCTGAGCGCTCTAGTCGGCCAGGCCATCGGGCGAACGGGGACACCCAACCAGGCAAAGATGAAACGGTGAGAACGTTGACCCGCAAAGCACAGCGTGAAATTCGCCGACTTCTTACCCGCAGTGGGAACCAAATCAGCCCCATCACAGACAATGATGTGGCAATGAATTCCTATACTCGCAAGTATTTACTCCCGGCCTTTGTGACCAAGTTGGCTCAAACCGTGGTGACGAACGAGCGTTTGACCGACCAATTTCCGGTTTATCTCAAGCGCGTTGCGATTCAGCCCTATGGGCCGTTACCCTTTGCCGATCAAGAACTGGATGGCCTGCAACAGTTAGATGCTTCCTACTCGCCATTGCTGCATCCAGCCCTGCGCCGCATCGACCAGCGATCTCTACAACCGTTGCCTGCAGCCCTGCCCGGCCCCAGTGACTATGAGTTAGCTGCCCAAGAGGCAATCGAGATCGTGGCAGAATTCTATGTCAAAGTGCCTAGTGACTATATACCCATCGTCGAGTCAACGTTTAGTAAACTCGCCAGCCAAAATCGTCGACGCATTGATTTTTCCCTGCGCAGTATTGGTATCGGCGGCACGCTATCCCATGTCATTAAAGTCATTAACTCTGCCTTGCTGTGGGATATACCCTGCTTAAACGATTACTTTCCCATTGGTCACGACATCACCTCAACCCAAACCATCATCCAAGACGATGTGGCCTCCCCCGTATGGGCCCATAGTCTCGTCAAACTCTGCCTCAAGAAAACCGTTGCCGAAACCTTACGAACCAAGCACCAGACTCAATTGGGAGCATATGAAGAGTTTTCCTTCGCTGACCCGATTGGACATGGTGACTATTGTGGATTCGACTTTGTAATTTCCCAGGCACATTCAGCCTTACAAGCGCGTCTGCAAGCGATTCGGAATTCTGGTGTGCAGCCCAGCACCTACATTCGACATCTTTGTGAACGCACTGAACGATTTTCGACTCTAGAAGACGCCCAAAATCGACTTCAAGGATATCCGTTCTCAACATTAGCCATGATCAGTCTAATAGAAACGCAAATCATGGCCCCAATTCCAGCATCTGCACCGCTGCAAAAGACTCACTCCTACATCTATTTTGATGCTTGTCTATCCATCTCAGAAGCCTTATTAGAAGAGGGGTTGTATCGACAAGCCTTTCGATACCTCGAGCGACTACAGGTGCTCAATGAATTTGTTGAACAGGGCTGGACAATTACGCAAGCGGGCACCGGTGAATTTGAAATCTTTTCTGGTGCCTTAATCATTCGCTATTTGTTGTGTTTAGCCAACTACTATTACTTGTATGACACCGCAGACAATAATGCATCCTCTTACTTGCCGCCAGATTGCCCAACTAATGTCAACCGTGAAGGATTGGTTCGCAGATCTTGGAATACTTTAAGCCAAGCTGAAAATCATGTCCGAATTCGCATGAAAAAGTATGTCGCTATCAATGAAGTATCGCAGAGTATTTTCTCGCCGCACTATTCTTTATTGGCTAAAATTGCATTCTTAAAAGCAAAGTT
>JBCDHF010000502.1:0-3214 GCA_038750375.1 Cyanobacteria bacterium P01_H01_bin.15 | reverse complement strand
TGTCAGTTGAGGTGATGGGGCAAAAACTAGACATGCCTATCTACTGTGCCCCGACAGCACTGCAGCGTCTTTTCCATCACGAAGGAGAGCGTGCGGTTGCTGGAGCTGCTGCAAAATATGGCACGATGTTTGGGGTGTCATCTCTCGCGACAGTCACTGTTGAAGAAATTTCAGAGATCACAAACGCGCCGAAGATGTTTCAGTTCTACTTCCATAAAGACCGCGGCTTAAATGATGCGCTGCTTGAGCGCGCGCGTGCAGCGAAGTTTAATGTGTTGGCATTAACCGTCGATACGATTACTGGCGGTAATCGCGAACGTGATTTGCGTACTGGATTTACCTCGCCACCAAAATTAACGCTTAGCTCCCTAATGAGTTTTGCAACGCACCCAGCATGGGCTTGGAACTTTCTTACGAAAGAAAAGTTTGATATGCCGCATTTGTCTGGCTATATCTCGGAGGGAACTAATTTAGCAGTCTCTGTTGGCAATTATTTTTCTACGATGCTCGATCAATCCATGAATTGGAATGATGCCGAAAAACTCTGCGCGAAGTGGAACGGTCAGTTTGCCCTGAAGGGGATAATGAGTGTGGAAGATGCTAAGCGAGCGGTTGATATTGGCTGAACGGGAATTATGGTCTCTAATCACGGCGGCCGCCAGCTTGATGGTTCGCGCAGCCCTTTTGATCAACTTGCAGAAATTTGTGATGCTGTTGGTGATAAAATCGATGTCATTTGCGAAGGTGGTATTCAGCGCGGTACGCATGTGCTTAAAGCGCTATCTGTTGGAGCGAAAGCCTGTTCAGGTGGACGGTTTTATCTTTTTGCATTAGCTGCCGCTGGGCAAGCAGGCGTTGAGCGTGCGTTGGGTATTATGCGCACTGAGATTGAGCGTGATATGAAATTGATGGGAGTAACTAAACTCGATCAATTGAATAGAAATAATCTTCGCTTTCATCACTAACGATGAAGGCTTGTATGATGTGTTTTTTAATTTGAAACCTACGTTCTCAGAGCCGAGTCCTTCAAGTATTACTCGCATGGAAATTCGGCCGCGATGAATTAATAGTCAGGAATTCTATGGAGAGTCTTCAACGGGATTCTCTGGGAATATATAGAGGGATTGACACAAAGTCATTCGCCGCCCACTCGTGAAATTGGTCGGTGTGCTTATGTTAAAACGTGTTGTTAGCGAATCAGTGAAGGAGACACTTTCCTTTTGATAGAAGAAAGAGCGAGTATTAGCCAAGTGAACAAGATTAATAGATTTTGTGTATTCTGTGGGTCTAGCCTCGGCTCTCGACCCGAGTATGCTGACGCAGCCGTTGAATTAGGGCAGGTGTTGTTGCGGCGGGAAATTGGACTCGTCTACGGCGGCGCCAGCGTGGGGCTGATGGGAAAGCTGGCGGAAACGATTCTGGATGGGAATGGGGATGTGATCGGTGTTATCCCATCGGGACTCGCCGAGATGGAGGTAGCAGACGAACGCCTTTCCAATTTGCGGGTAGTCGATTCTATGCACGAGCGAAAGGCTTTGATGGCCGATTTGGCAGATGCCTTTATCGCTATGCCAGGTGGCTTAGGAACGATTGAAGAGATCTTTGAAGCTATCACGTGGGCACAGCTAGGAATCCATGAGAAACCATGCGGCTTTCTCAATATCGGAGGGTATTACAACCACATCATTAACTTTTTAGAGGGTGCTGTAGAAGAGGCATTTATTCGAGCAGATCATCGATCAATGGTGCTCGTAGATACAAAGTCGGAGAGCCTTCTTGAGCAATTCGATCGATATAAACCACCTAAGATCGACAAAGTAAATTGGGTTCTCAGTCTTAAAAACATGTAATTGAACGCACCAAAGAGTCTGGGGGCTGAAAGCGTGCCGATAAGAATTGAGTAGCTATATTGATTATGTTCTCGACGATCAAGGTGTTGACTTTGCTGTGATAAAGAGGATGGATTATAGCTAACCCGTGAAAAAGAACGTAGTAATCTTGGATAATAAAAGCCTGGAGACGGACGGCATACCGACGATTTAACTGAACGTTATGCCACCCACCTCAGCGAGTGTAAAATCTAGAAAAACATGAATATTCGAAAAGCTCAACAGCGTGATATCGAGGCTCTTTTTGAGATTAGGACCAGCGTCGTTGAAAATCATCAGTCCCGTGAAGAGATCGCTGAACTGGGTATCTCTCCTGAATCGGTCGCCAAAATGCTAGAAACAGACTGTTGCGCCTGGATTGCTGAGATTGAAGAGCGGCCGATTGGATTCTCAATTGCCAATTCCGTTGAAAAAACGATATTTGGCATCTTTGTCCTACCTGCTTTTGAGCGTCGAGGGGCTGGACGTTCATTATTGCAAGTGGCGGAAGATTGGTTATGGTCGAAGGGGCTAGACGAAATTTGGTTAGTGACAGGTAGCGACCCTAGCTTGAGGGCCTACGGTTTCTATCTACATTTAAACTGGAGTCCGATAGGAGTTGTGGCTGATGGAGATTTTAAGGGTGAAATGAAATTCATCAAAAAGCGTGAGTCAATAATTCTTGCCTCTGGCGAAGCCGACTGATTTATTTGCTTATGTTTATAAATGAAAGATCGCAGCAAAATAACCTTAAAGCACCCTCTTTGTCTGGCTTCATTCAATAACCTCTAAGTATTGAGGGATAAGAGCCTCAGTTTATCATCACTCCTTAACTGGGTGTTGTTGCAATCGAGAGATTATGTTGGTGTAAAGTTCGGACTTGAAGTAAATGAGCTTGCAGGGGGTCAACTACTTTTTTCGGGCAACATTGTGCACTCGGCTTTGGTTGCTTTTAGCATTACGCTGCACTATCTGATGTTGGGCAAAATCGAGGTCTTTGCCCCATAACCGCTAAGCCTCCAGGATTCTAATACCACAGACATAGAGAATTTGGGCAATCAGCAGGCTCTCACCTTGGAGATGAGCAAAAAGCCGATCGATTTTATCGGGGGTTAAGACGGTCGGTAAATGGCGAGTTCGTTTGGGTCGTAGCGCATTAATGGGCCCGTCTAATGGTTTCTGGAGAGCATAGCGGTAAAGAAATAGGCGAGCACTAAGAGCTTGATTTTGGGTGGAGCTAGCAACGTTCTCTTTGATGGCAAGATGAGTGAGAAATGCTTCGATTTCAAGGGGACCGGTGTCTCAGGGATGGCGATATTGGTGAAAAAGGATAAACCTACTTGATC
>JBCDHF010000501.1:0-3232 GCA_038750375.1 Cyanobacteria bacterium P01_H01_bin.15 | reverse complement strand
TTAGAGGTTTTCGTATTGAACTAGGTGAAATTGAAGCTCAATTGATGACAATTCCTGAAATTGAAGCGTCGATCGTTACGGTGAGGGAAGACCAATCTGGTGATAAACGATTAATTGCCTATGGAATCCTACAACAGAAAAATGCCATTAATACTTCTTCAGTGAGAGCTTATTTGGCAGAAAGGCTACCAGACTATATGATTCCTGTTGCTGTTGTATGGCTGGACCGCTTTCCCTTGACTCCCAACGGGAAAATCGATCACAAAGCCCTGCCAAGTCCAAATTTTCAGAGAGGAATGGAGAACTATACTCCGCCTAGGACATTAACAGAAAAAGTCTTGGTTAAAATTTGGCAATCTGTATTGGGAATGCCCGCGATTGGCATTGAAGATAATTTCTTTACCTTAGGTGGACATTCTCTTCTAGCGGTTAAAGCGATTGCTCGCATTCAGCAAGCCCTTCAGATTGAAGCCCCCCTTCGGTTGCTATTTGAAGCGCCGACCATTGCCGGACTTGCTACTCAAATCGATCAGCAGCTTCATCATTCGCAATTGTCGGTCATCCCTATCATTGAAAGAAACCAGACGCTACCCCTCTCATTTGCCCAGCAGCGAATTTGGTTTCTCAATCGTTTAGAAGGACCTAGCGAAACCTATCTCATGACCGCAGTTTGGCGATTGAGCGGCTCTCTTGATATTTTTTCCTTAGAGTCATCTCTTCGGCAACTATTTAATCGGCATGAAGGATTACGTTGCAATTTTCGGCAATCGCCCGCAGGTGAACCCTTCGCAACCATACGGGACTATCGTCATTGGCAACTACCTGTAATTCCCCTTAGTGCCTCACAAACATCGGCAACAGGCATGAATGTTGCATCTCACTACGAGCGAATTTGTCGTCCTTTTGATTTAGAGAACGAGTTCTTAGTGCGAGTTGAATTAATACATGAGCAAGCAGAGCAATATTGTTTACTAATTGTTATTCATCATATTATATTTGATGGTTGGTCTTGGGATATATTTTATCGGGAATTGGCAGAGTTGTATGAAGCCCATCGGGAAAATCGAAGTCCTAAATTGCCCCCATTAAGCATTCAATACCCCGATTTTGCAGCCTACCAACGTAATCCTCAACAAGAAACGCGGTTATCCCGACAACTGCATTACTGGCAAGAACAACTGGCCCCGCCGCAAGCCACTTTGCAATTACCAACGGACTATCCCCGACCCAAAAACCCGAGCCATCAGGGTGGTCGTGTCACGATAGTGTTCCCCCAAACATTGCAGCAACAATTGTATAGTCTCAAGGAACGCCAGGGATGCACTTTATTTACGGTCTTACTGGCTGTCTTCAAGATTTTACTAGCCAGGTTATCGGGTCAGACAGATATTTTTGTAGGGACCCCCGTTGCAAGCCGAACACGCATGGAATTAGAGTCTTTACTCGGCTTCTTTATCAATACTTTGGTCTTACGCACACAGGTACTACCCGAGAAAACATTCTGCCAGTTCCTCGCTCAAGTCCACCATACTGTCCTTGCCGCCCAAGAGAATCAAGATGTTCCTTTTGAGAAACTCATTGAAGTATTGAATCCCGAGCGTGATATCAGTCGGACTCCTCTGTTCCAAGTCTGGTTCAATATGGTCAATTTATCGGGAGAATCACTATCATTAACCGGGCTGCAAACTGAATCGCTATCGCTCAAGCCACCGTCCTCTAAATTTGATCTAAGTGTCTATATTCGAGAAGTTGAAACCGGTATTCAGGTTGATGTGTCATATAGCACTGAACTCTATACAGCTATAAGAATTCAGGAGCTACTCGTTCAATATCAACAGTTGCTAATGCAAGTTGTTGAAGATCCAGACAAGGTGATCGAGAAGTATTCATTAGTAACATCACAATCAAGATTACCAGATCCCAAAATGGCGCTAGTGGAGACCCCCTTTGAGCCTGTCACCCAGTTACTTACCACATGGGCAAATCGATATCCTGATAATGTTGCGATTCGTCTAGGAGAACAAACCTGGCTCTATCAAGAACTTCTGGAAAAGTCTCATCAATGTGCTCAAGCGTTAATCTCGGTAGGAATTAAGCCCGGAGACACGGTGGCAGTTACAGGCGATCGCAGCTTTGGTCTTGTTGTTGCCATGTGGGGCATTTTATTCAGTGGTGGCGTTCTATTGACTCTTGATACTGCCCTTCCTCAGAAACGCAGACAGCGAATGCTCGCGGCGAGTGAAGCAAACTACATTTTGTACGCCAGGGAGTTACTTTCTGGGGATCAATGGCTAGAACAGCAATTAGAACTACTTCACATCAACATCAAAACGGGAAATCTTGAAGTAGACCAACCACAAACTGACTCCTGGAGTTCTATCTCTTTACCGAAGCCTCAGGGCTCAGCCTATATATTCTTTACCTCTGGCACGACAGGAACGCCGAAAGGGGTTTTAGGAACGCATCAAGGTCTGTCCCATTTCTTACACTGGCAACGTGAAACTTTTTCCGTCAAACCAGGAGATCGGGTTGCGCAATTAACAGGACTCTCGTTTGATGTTGTTCTACGCGAAATTTTCCTTCCGTTGACCAGCGGCGCAACCCTCAGTCTTCCGGATAGTTCAGTAGATTTATCTTCTTCATCGATCATACCGTGGTTAGGTCAGCAGCAAATCTCTATTCTCCACATCGTTCCGTCATTAGCCCAGGTCTGGATCAACGATTGTCCCAACCAAACTTCACTGTCTAACATGCGATGCTTGTTCTTTGCGGGTGAGCCTTTATCCGATAATTTAGTGCATCAATGGCGTCATTTCCTCTCAAGCAGCTGCCGAATCATCAATTTATACGGTCCGACCGAAACGACTCTCGCCAAATGTTATTTTGAAATCCCAGAAACGCCCCCCTCAAGAATACAGCCAGTTGGTACTTCTCTACCGGGGAGCCAAGCGTTAGTTTTTGCAGACGAGCAACGGCTGTGTGGCGTAGGGGAAGCAGGCGAAATTGTGATCCGAACACCCTATCGAACAACCGGGTATCTAAATAATCCAGAAGAAAATGTGCGCAGGTTTGTCCTTAATTCAGCCCGTGATGATAAGACTGATCTGTTGTACTTCACTGTCGATCGGGGACGATACCGCCCTGACGGACAGCTGGAGATTTTAGGACGTTTGGATAATCAAATCAAAATCAGAGGCGTTCGGGTTGAATTAGGAGAAATTAGCAGTCTTTT
>JBCDHF010000500.1:0-3242 GCA_038750375.1 Cyanobacteria bacterium P01_H01_bin.15 | reverse complement strand
GCCTTTTGAGCTTGGAGCAATTGGTAAGCTGACTCCCAAAAAAGGCCCATTCAGATGGGCATCCCGTAACTCTATATCCCATAGTGACCAATGCTCTACATCCGTCCAAATCGCCCAAATTTTTTCTGGTGAAGCAGATGTTTCAAGTGTATGCCTAAATTTCATTGGACTGCGGGGTCTAAAATATTGGCATTGTCAATATACTCAAAGAATATTGGCGCTGTCAATATTGCAATGGGAAAATGGTCAAATATCACCACGGCGATTTACGTAACACCTTGTTGGCAATCGCAGCTGAGCTGTTGGCTGAGGATGGGGTCCATGCCTTGAGCTTGCGGAAAATGGCGAAGCGGGCAGGCGTGAGTCACAATGCGCCGTACATGCACTTCGCTGATAAGGAAGCTGTTCTAGCAGCGATCGCTGAAGAAGGTTTTCGCCTGCTTGCAATTGATGTGGAATCTGCCATTTCTCAGGCAGAAGACAATACACGTCAAAAGCTAATTGCCGCAAGTCAGGCTTATGTCAACTTTGCACTAAATCATCCTAATCATTTACAAGTTATGTTTCGTCCGGTTGATGTAGCGAAGGCTCCCAAACTACTTGAAGTTTCGAAAGCGTCACTGAACCGATTGTTTGAGTTAGTGAAGTGTGGTCAGGAGCAGAGAGAACTGGGTGTTGCTGACACGCACGAGATGACTAAGGCAATCTGGGCAATGGCTCATGGTGTTTCAGCTATCTCCGTTGCCTACAACACGACTATTCTGTTGCCGGAAAGAGCTTCGGTAGAAGATACTGTCTCGACGTTTGTGAATTTCTTGCTAGACGGACTGTCTGCATAACGCTCCGGTTCAGCGGCGGGTCGCGCAGCGGACCGTCCGCTTCAATCGGAGCGTTATGCGTCTCATGAATCCAGTGCATCTGGGGCCGCGCCTTAAGTCCTGGCCTCAACGATCCCCTTGATGGTTGATAGCACGCCCGACCAGAATTCATCGGAACGGGCTCGTTTAGTTTCATCCGGAATGTTGTCTTCGGAAACCGAGAGAACGACGCCAGGGTCCCCCGATTCGATGCGGAAGGTCCAGTTGCGGTAGTGCTCCGGGAGGTCTGGCAACTGCTCGAGATCGCTCCAGTGGCTGTACTGCAGTAGTCTTTCAGGCCGGTATTGCAGGATGGTTCCCTTTTCATGGTAAGCATTGCCGTTGAACTCCCCGGTGAACGTGATGGGACTTCCTTCTTTCCAATCTGAGCGGACCTTAGCCCCAAAGAAATACTCTTTAGCGGTGGCCGGATTCACAAGGGCATCCCAGACATCCGAACTAGATGCTTTGATCTCGATGGATGCCCTTGACACGTGTTTTCTTTTCATTTTCAGTCACTCTAGTTGATTGACGCATAACGGTTGCAATCACCGGGCCGCATCGAGTGACTGTCCAATTAAGAGACCGGATTCGCGGCTCCGGTGCATTGCATTGTTATCCGCCGCTTGCTGTAGGTGTTTTTGAGTAGACAACCTTGTCGAGTCCATCTGCGTAGTAATTACTGATTTGTGCCTCACGATCGAATCCAAGCCGTTCATATAGTTGGCGAACGTGAGCAAAGTCCTTGGTTGCCATCGTCTCAACCAGAAGCAGGCGACCGTTTGCCTGCGAAACTAAACGTTCCATATACGCCACGAGCTTGGTGCCGATTCCTTGCCTCTGTTTGTCTGGATGTACGGCGACCATCAGCAAATTATGAACCCTGTCGGTCATTCGTTCGAGTTCAGCATAGGCGACACCGTGAATGCCGGAATCATCGTCCACTATCCAGATGGATGTTGGAGATTCGAGATTGCTATAAGCTTGGTCGAATGACGCGAGAACAGTCTCGGTTTCTGATAGCTCAAAGCCTATGGCCTTGGTGATCGCACTGATGGCGGAGCGGTCGTCAGTAGTCGCGTTGCGGATCATTGTCTTGGCGAGAATCGTGGATTAATGAATTTCAGTCGGATAACTCGTTATTAGAGAGAAACTTTCCACCTAACACGATGGACTCTAAAAGTCATCAGAATGCCTATATCATAAGGATTAAAATGGCTTTCAAACCCATGTCGGAATGGGTGATTATATGGAATGGTATCACCCCGCTCATGAGGTTAACTCCTTATTGAATATTTGCCCCGCACCGCAAACACTCTATAGAGATACCTTCAAAACAGATTGAGAGCGTTGATGTCTGACCTAGCCTTCGGCTTTGTAGAGCTGTGACAGCAGCTAAGATAAATTCACTCTGAATAGCGACTCGATCGCGCCAACTTAATATGGTTCAGTCCCCCACGCAACTCCTGACGCTAGAAACACTGCAGGTCAATCCTCCTAATTATTTTTTGTGGGATTTTGCCGGGGTGGATGGACTGCAGGCGGCGATCGCCCTCTTTTCTCCAGCCGTTTCTCACCTGGCTCCCTGGCAATCGCTAACGGCGGAATGGCAGCATCGTTCTTGCTCCGTGCTGCGGCTGTGTGAAAATAACTTTCGGGTAGCGCTGCCAAAGGCAATGCCGTTCGAGCAGGCCATCCAAGCGCTGGGCCTGAAGGTCTGGGTAAAGCCCTATCCAGCGGCTACGCTTGTGCTGCCAGTCGAGGTTGGGTTGCCTCGTCTGCAGGCGATCGCCACAACCAAACCGATTTACACGCTGAATCCATTTCCGGGCGATCGCGCTGTTCCGGCTCGGATCAACGGTGCGGCCATTCTGGCCTGGCATCACCCCTGGCAGGGACAGTCCAAGCTGGTCATCCAAACCGCCCATACCAATGTTCAGGCGATGCAGCTGGCGCTTGCCCCCGAGTCTTCTACACCTTAGAAAAATTCTATCCCCGTTGCTCTTAGGGAGTTGCTTGAAAATAGCTTACCCAGTCGTTGGGGTTTGGCACTGCCAAACCCTTACAGCCACTTTATGCTTTAGGTAGGCTATTTAATTGCAGATCCCTTACGGCAGATCACTCAGGACTTCGCCCAAAATTTCGACCATTTGGTCAATGTGGGATTTTTGCAGCATTAAGGGCGGTGACAGGGCGATAATGTCGCCGGTGACGCGAATCAGCAGACCCCGCTCAAAGCAGCGCACCAGGCAGTCATAGGCTCGCTGTTTTGAACAGGGTCTACTGATTCGCGTCACCGGCGACATTGTGGCCCTGTCACCGCCCTTAATGCTGCAAAAATCCCACATTGATCAGATGATCGAAATTTTGGGCGAAGTCCTGAAT